>CALXZQ010000047.1 GCA_944393275.1 uncultured Clostridia bacterium | reverse complement strand
ATGGAGCAGGTAGTGGGAATCGAACCCACGTCATCAGCTTGGAAGGCTGAGGTTCTACCATTGAACTACACCTGCATTTTTCTATCGACAGATAAAATTATATGTTGTTTTTTTTATTTTGTCAATACATTATTGAAAAATTTTCTGTTTTTATTTATAATATCTTTATGAAAGATTTAACAGTTACAAATAAATATAATAATAAACTATTAAGTAAATTTCTTTTCGATGCGTTTCCTAATTTAAAGCAAAATACCTTTTATAAGGCCTTAAGAAAAAAGGATATTTTAATAAATGGAAAACGCATTAATAGTAATGTCACAATTTTTGTTAATGATACAATAAGGATTTACATATCAGATGAATTATTAAACGGATTTGATTTAAACTCTAAATTAAATATAGTCTATGAAGATGATAATATTTTAATAATCAATAAATCATCTGGCATAGAAGTAACAGGCAATAATTCTTTAACAAGTATTTTAGAAAAGCAATATAGTTTTATTGCTCCTTGTCATAGAATAGACAGAAACACTCTAGGCTTAGTTATATTCGCCAAAAACGATATTGCTCTTAAAATTATGTTAGATAAATTTAAAAATAAAGAGATTGAAAAACATTATATTGCATATGTATATGGGATACCAAATAGCCCATCTTGCAGACTTACTGCTTATCTTTTTAAAGATGTAAAAAAGTCTCTTGTATATATTTCAGATACTCCTAAAAGCGGGTATGTAAAAATTGTTACTTCATATTCAGTAATATCAAGTAATAAAGCAGACAATACTTCTATATTAGATATTAAATTAGAAACCGGTCGAACCCATCAGATAAGAGCTCACCTTGCTCATATTGGTCTTCCTATTATTGGGGATGGAAAATACGGAATAAACAAAATTAATAAACAGTTTAATAAAAAAACACAATCCTTATGTGCATACAAATTAAAATTCAGTTTTTGTACTGAAAGTGGTATTTTGAGTTATTTGAATGGTATGGAGATAAAAATAGATTACAAATTTTAAAGCTTCTAGCATATTGCTAAAAGCTTTTTATTTTATCCTACTATTTTATAAAATTCTTCTCCTGAAATCTTTTCTTTTTCTAATAATACTTTTGCTACAGCATCTAACTTATCCATATGTTCTATAATTAATCTTTGAGCATCTGCATAGGCTGTATCTATTAATATTTTTACCTCTGCACCAATTGCATCTTCCATTTTATCTCCAAACATTAGAAATTCATTTGGATCATCATTTTTCAATGAAATTGGGCCTATTGTATCACTCATACCATATATAGTAACCATATTTTTTGCAATATTAGTTGCTACTTCTAAATCATTGCTGGCCCCTGTTGAAATATCATCTAACGCAATTTTTTCTGCTGCTCTACCACCTAATAATGATATCATCTTTTCTTGCATTTCAGTTTTAGAAATGTAATATTTATCTTCATTAGTTTTATACATTGTATATCCACCAGCTACACCTCTTGGTATTATAGATACTTCTTTTATGTCATTTTGTGTCTCTAAATATCTACTTACAATAGCATGTCCAGCTTCGTGATATGCTGTTAATTTCTTATCTTTATCTGAAATAACTCTGCTATGTTTTTCTAATCCTACCATGACTTTTTTTACTGCATCTTCCAAATCTTGATTAGTAATTGCTTTATGTTCCTTAATTGTAGCTATAATTGCTGCTTCATTTAAAATATTAGCAAGTTCTGCTCCAGTAAACCCTGCTGTATCCTCTGCAATACTTTTAAATGATACATCATCTGCAAATTTTTTATCTTTTGCATGTATTTTTAATATTTCTTCTCTTCCTTTTTGATCTGGGGCTGAAATAATTATTTGTCTATCAAATCTTCCTGGCCTTAATAATGCTTTATCTAACATCTCAGGCCTGTTAGTTGCAGCCAATACAATTATGGTTTCTTCTGAAGAGAATCCATCCATTTCTACAAGTAATTGGTTTAGTGTCTGGTTATTTTCTGATTCTGCACCACTATTTGACGTTCTTCTTGAACCTATAGCATCTATCTCATCTATAAATATTATACAAGGTGCTATCTTTCTAGCTTTATCAAATAATTTTCTTACTCTTGAAGCTCCTAATCCTGCAAACATTTCAATAAATTCAGAACCACTCATAGATATAAATGGTACATTTGCTTCTCCTGCGATTGCTTTTGCTATTAGAGTTTTACCTGTACCTGGTTTACCACATAATAGTACACCTCTTGGGACCTTAGCTCCCATTTCATAAAACATTTCTGGTTTCTTTAAGAAGTTTACAATTTCAATCAATTCTTCCTTTTCTTCATCTAAACCTGCAATATCATCAAAGCTTACTTTACTTTTACTTTCTTCACTATCATATACTTTTCCTTTTTCTCCAAGCCCTTGCATTTTTACTATCATTATTATTAATGCTACCATTAATATAGTTGGTAAAGCAGTAAACAATACATCTGTTGTCTTTAATATTACATTCTGATCTTTTTGTTCTACTTCTATAGGATTTCCCGCTTCTGTTTTTTCTTGTATATATTCAGTAAAAGCTTGAACATTAGGTAATAATACCGTCTTTTCTTCTTCCTCATCATCTAATTTTACTTTAACTGTTGAAGATCCTTTAGTCATTTCTATTTTTTCTACAGCATCATCATTTATATTTTTTATAAGTTCTGTATAAGATAAAGTTAATTCTTCTTTTTTTGGTTCAGAATTGTACCAATATATGCCAACAATTATTAATATAATTAATAATATTACTGCTATTATAGATGAATATAAAAGTTTTTTCTTTTCTTTTTTTTCTTCTTGATTATTATCCATTACTTATTTTCTCTCCTTTATACTTCTCCTTCTGCTTCTTTTCCTATGTTGCCCTCTTCTTTTTTTTCTTCTTTTTTCTCATCTTTATCTTCTTTTTTCTCTTGTTCCTTAGGTTTTTCTGAATTTTCTTTAATTTCTTCTTTTACCTTTTTTTGTTCTTCCATAATCTTCATAAGTTCTATGTGTTGCTTTATTAATGTAGATCTTATTATAAATAATGCTGTTACTATATAAATAAATATAATTGTTACATACATAATATCAAAATATTGAATATAAAATCCTGTTGCTAGATTAACAGCCATATATATAGCTCTTAATAGAGCAGATAATGTCATAGCATGTACTGTAATATTAAACACATTTGTTGCCTTAAGTTTTAAGCCCATTGTTCTTCCTAACAAATATCCTAAAATCATTGGAAGTATTGATTCTATTATCATTCCAAATAAATACGTCATAAAGAAGACTATTAACAAACTAATAAATATTGATATATAAATCATTATTATTGTTTTTGTTGAAAAATATTCTGCAACATCATTTTTGTCAAAGTTTCCTATGTTTCTTTCTTCGGCTAATTCTTTATATGTTTGTATAGTTTCCCCTTCTACCAATTCATTTCTTAATATTAATCTATCATTTAAGATTATTATTCCATTACTATATAAAGAAAGTTTTTTATTATATTCTTCTAATTTTTCTTCGCTTAGGTCTTGTTTTGTATCTACTATTATGATTCCTTGAAATTCTTCTATATTATCAAATATTAATCCATCTTCTGCTTCTACAGTTAATATATTATCCTCAAATTTAAAATATGGACTATCATTTTTTAAATAATTAATACCACTATTTATAGTTTGTCCTACTTTTACTGTAAATGATATAGTTATAATTATTACAACAAGAAAAGTAAGTTTTAAAAAATATTTAAATCCTTCACTTAAGCTTTGTACAGCAAATTCTTGATATTTATCAAAATCTATAATACTTGCTATTAATTTTTTTAAAAAAGGTTCTGTCTTCTTTTCCATATTATTTATACTCCCTTCTTATATTACTGTCTACATATATCGGATTAATATCTAACAGAATTTCATCTCCAATTTTTATATCACTTCCTGTGATGTCTAGAGTTATATGATACATTCCAAGTCTTCCAATAATCTTATATATTTTTCCATTTATTATAACATTTAAATTCTTTTTTCTAAAAAAGTCTTTTATACTATTTACTAGATATCTCATTTTATCAATTAGCCTAAACATATCTGGATATACCCTAACATTAAACCCATCTGAATATCCTACATGTGCAAGCGCTATCAGTGTTTCTTTTTTTGTTTTGAATATATTTGAATAACCTACATTCCACTTTTTGGGTAATCTCTTTATTTCGGCTACTTCACTTTTTAAATACCCTATTTTTTTAAGTCCTATTTTATTTTCTACTGATATTCTTCCTAAAAAAGCAGAACCTATTCTTACAGCATCTAAATGCATTTGTGGAAATTTTATAAACGCTGATGAATTGCATATATGTTTTATTCCAACATCTATATTATTTTCTTTAAGATAGTTTATAACTTCTTGAAACCTATAGAACTGCTTTAGAGTCCATTTATCTTTATTATAGAATGCTAATGAGAAGTGTGAAAAAATCCCCTCAATTTTTATATTTTCTATATGCTGGATTACTTGTAATATTTCTTCTTTTTGGTTATATAAAAAACCATATCTTCCAAATCCTGTATCTATTGCAATATGTGCCCTAGCTATTATATTTTTCCTATTTGTAACTTTTTCTATTACTTCTTTTGCTTTTGATGATCCAATAGTTAAAATGATATTGTTATCTATTAACTTTTCCACATCTTCTTCTATACTAGTTGATGATAACATTAGTATATCCTGTTTTATATCTGCTTTTCTTAATGAGATTGCTTCTTCAACAGTAGAAACTGCAAAACAATCAATATCATTATCTATTAAGAACTTGGTATATTCTATTAATCCTAATCCATAAGCATTAGATTTTACTACTGCTATTATCTTAGTATTATTACCACTATTATGTTTTTTAGAATATTCTTTTATAACTTCTATATTATGTTTTAAGTCCTCTTTATTTACAATTACAGACTTCACTTAATTAATACTCCTTGTTATTTTTTCGCTGTTTTTATAAATCCTCTAACATTTCTAAAAATCTTTTCAGAAATTTTATATAGTTTATATTTTAAAGGTTTGAATGGTATATAAATTTCACCTATGAATTCTGTAAATTCCGCTCCAAATCCTTTTTTAAATCTATATAAACCATATTGTGGATGGTTCTCATCTACTACTCCTGATACGCCTCTTAAGTCAAATACATCTTGTTTCTTTGCTATTGCCATTTTTATCATTTCCCATTGAAGAAGATAATTTGGCATAACATTTCTATATTCATTACTACTTGCTCCATATAAATACCATGTTTTATTTCCATATATTATTGGAATAACTCCTGCTATTGGTTTTCCTTCATAATATGCCATTAAAACCTTCATATGTTCTGGTGCTAATTCATCATACATTTTTTCAAAATATTCTAGTGGTCTTATTATAAATCCATCCCTAGCTCCGGTTTCTACCATTATTCTGTGAAAATCTTTTAGATCTTCTTTTTTCCCTTCTTTTACTGTCACACCTTTTCTTATTGCTAACCTAATATTATATCTTGTTTTTGAATGGAAATTATTGAATACTTCATCTTCCGTTTTATCTTTTATATCTAATCTAAATACATATCTTGGTTGGATTTCTTCTCTAAAGTTTTTGGCATCATCTTTTATTTTATATCCTAAACTTTGAACTATTTTTCTAAATTCTTCATCATCACTTTTAATGTCTGGTTCTATTTTTAAAACCATCGCTTTATATTTTTTAGCTAATTGTTTAGCCCCTTCTGTAAGCTGTATTAATGTCTCTAAATCATGTGGGTTACATACTGGCCCTCTTGATGAATACATTAAATATCCAAATACAGGTAATTTCCTTACTAAAATGCTTAATGATCCTTTAATATTTCCATTATTATCCTCTGCAATCACAACTTCATTTTTCCAATAGCTTTTAACTCTTCCCCATTCAAGTGATTGTTGAAAATTACATCTTTCATTATTTTCCAAAAATTGTTTATATTTTATTCTTTCATCCTCATTATTTAAATCTAATATTCTCAACTTTTTATCCTCCAACTTAAGCTTGTCTTTCATTTTAATATTCTACACTAATTAGTAAGATTTTACAAGTATATATGTAATAAAAAAAGCGGATATGAATCCGCTTGTATTGTTATAAAATTAGCAACATCTTTCAGAACCAAATCCTGTAAATAATAGTAAGAATATTATTATGAAGAATAGCATCTTACTATCGCATCCACATCCGTTTCCTCCGAAAATCCCACTAAATAATCCACCATTATTACATGAGCAGCAATTTCTATCTTCTTGCATATTTGTACCCTCCTTTTTATTTTATATGACATAGTATGCGAATTACGTTTTTTATGTTACAATAGTATTAAATGTTAATTTAATGGAGGTATATTGTGGAACTCTTATCACCAGTTGGTAATTTTGAATGTTTAAAAGCTGCAGTACAAAATGGTGCAGATAGTGTATACTTTGGAGCAGGTTCTTTTAATGCTCGTGCTTTTGCAGAAAATTTTGGTTTAGATAATTTAAAAGAAGCTATAATTTACGCAAAGTCTAGAGGTGTTAAAACAAATTTAACTTTAAATACCCTTATAAATCCTGAAGAATTTAATGATGCCTTTATTCTAGCCAAAAAAGCATATGAATTTGGAATTGATGCAATAATTGTACAAGATTTAGGTTTAGCTAAAGTTTTAATAGATTCTTTTCCTGATTTAGCTATTCATGCTAGTACTCAAATGTCTATACACAATTTAGAAGGTGTATTAAAATTACAAGAACTAGGTTTTAAACGTGTCGTCTTATCTAGAGAACTTTCTATTGATGAAATTAACTATATTTGCAAAAACTCAAATATTGAAATTGAATGTTTTATACATGGTGCTTTATGCATTTCATATTCTGGACAATGCTTATTTTCTAGTTTAGTCGGTGGTAGGTCTGGAAACAGAGGAAAATGTGCTCAGCCTTGTAGACTTCCATATGAATTATATGACGGTAAACATTTATTAAATAAAGGATATTTATTAAGCACACGTGATGTTTATGGATTACCTTTTATACCTTATTTACTAAATTCAGGAGTAAGTTGCTTCAAAATTGAAGGAAGAATGAAGTCCCCAGAGTATGTTGCAACAGTTACTAGAATTTATAGAAAATATATTGATTTAGCAAAATCAAATACAGAATATATTATTGATGAAAAAGATAGACTTGATCTTTTACAAGTATTTAATAGAGGAAATTTTTCTTCTGGTCACCTAGGTAATGAATACAATAGAAAATTGATTTATAAAAATAAGCAAAACAATATGGGATTATTTTTAGGTAAGGTTCAAAACTATAATAATAAAAAAGGACATATTACATTAACATTAAAACAACCTTTAAGTATAGGGGATACTATTTCTTTAGAAAATGAAACCCGGTACATATACTATATCTGAGCTAATGAAAGATAATAATAATTTAAAATCCGCAGATATTGGCCAAACTTTAACAATAGGAAGAATGAAAGGTAGAATTAATATTAATGATAATATATATAAAATATCTTCTAAAGAGCTATCTTCTTTAGCGACAGATAGTTATTCTAAAGAAAATAAGAAAGTCCTTTTAAATTGCCAAGTGTCAATTTTAGAAAATACTCCAATTTCTATTAATATTACTTCTGCAAATAATTTGGATTTATATAAAGATTTAGACATCTCATGTACACTTGATGTAATTCCTACAAAGGCAGAAAATCATCCTCTTACTGCTGAAATTATATTGAGTCAAATTTCCAAAACTTCAAACACAAAATATTCTTTTAATTTAATTAATATAGATTTAGGAAAAAATCTTTTCTTACCTAAATTCAGTTCTACATTAAATGAATTAAGAAGAATGGCTTTAAATGAATTAGATAAATATATTGAAGCTAAAATTTTAAGAAAGAATTGTTCAGCTACAATTCCTAATTTGGAAGATATTATTTTAAATAAAGATACTAAAAAAGTTTATTCAATCCTATTAAATAAAATTAATATTAATTTTGATTACTCTAAACTAGAAAATATTGATAATGTATATATACCTTTTAAAGTTTTTCTATCTAATCAATATAAAGAAGCAATTGATATTCTATCCAAAAGATTCAATGTATATATCTATTTGCCTACTATTATGAAAAATAACTATACAAATTTACTAATCAACAACCTAAATCGCATCCTTAAGGATTTTAAAATTAAAGGATTTATTTTATCCAATATTTCTAATTTTAAATTATTAGATAAATTAGATATAAAAGACCTAGATATTGTATGTAATTATACTTTTAATGTTTTTAATAAATATAGTATTTATGAATTACAAAAATACGGAGCAAGTAGAGTAACTCTTTCTCCTGAATTAAATAAACATACTCTACAGAATTTATCTAATTATCCTACTGAAATGATAATTTATGGAAATGTACCTTTAATGAATATGAATTATTGTTTACTTGGGGAGTCAAACAAATGCTATAGTAACTGTACAAAAATGTGCACCAATAATAGTAATTATTATTTAAAAGATAGATTAGGATATAAATTTAAGATTATTCCCGATAATATAGATACAGTTACAACTATTTATAACAGTAAAACTACTTTTATCGATTGCTCTGATATTGGATGCAATTATTTACGAATAGATGTGCTAGATGAGACAATTGATGAAATTAATAATATTATAAACTGTATAAAAAATGGTCAAAGATTAGAAGGAAATTCTTATACAAATGGAAATTTAAATAAAGAAATATAAAAAAGTAAGCTAT
>CALXZQ010000046.1 GCA_944393275.1 uncultured Clostridia bacterium | reverse complement strand
ATATAAAGAATGCTTATACAAAGCTTCAAAATTTAAAACAAGTATTTGAAAATGAAGATACAAGTCATTCAAAATTAGCTTTATCACTTATAGATGAAGCTTTTTTTTGTGGAAAAACTCTGGAAAAATTAAAGAAAAAAGTTGAAGAAGATGGAGTTATAACTGAAATGTGCCAAGGAGATTATAGTATACAAAGAGAAAATCCTGCATTAAAAAGCTATAATACGACAATTAAGAATTTTCAAGCATTATTAAAACAAATAAGTGAATTATTACCAATTGAAATAGAAAACAAAAATAAAAATGATGAGGAGGACGATTTTGAAGAATTTAATGAGGAACTATGACATATATAGAAGAATATTATAATAAAATTTCGAATGGAGAAATAAATGCTTGTAAAAAAATAAAAGCAGTTTATAAAAAATTAGTAGACGACTTAAAGAAACCTAAAACAATTTCCTTTTTAAACAAAATAACAGATGAAGTAGAAGAACATACATACATATTTGATGAAAGGAAAGCTAATAGACCAATTCAATTTATAGAAAAATATTGCAAACATTCTAAAGGAAAATGGGCAGGGAAACCAGTTATATTAGAGCTATGGCAGAAGGCACATATTCAAGCTTTGTATGGATTTGTAGACAAAGAGACAGGATTACGAAAATATAGAAAATTTGCATTGTTTGTAGGGAAAAAGAATGGGAAGTCAACAGAAGGATCAGGATTAGGATTATATCAATTAACAAGTGATGGAGAAGGTGGAGCTGAAATATATTCTGTTGCAACTCAAAAGGATCAAGCAAAAATTATTTGGGAAGAAGCTAAAAGAATGGCGGGAAAAAGCCCAGCATTAAATAAAAGAACAAGAAGATTAGTAAATGGAATTTTCTACGATAAAACAGAAAGTTTATTTAAAGCAGTAGCATCAGAAACAGATAGTCTTGATGGGTTAAATGGCTCTGCTATATTGGCAGATGAAATCTGGGCATGGAGAGATAAAGGACTTTTAGATATTATGTCAGACAGTATAAGTGTTAGAGAACAGCCAATAATTTTTGAATTTTCTACAATGGGTAAAATCAGAGAAGCAGTATTTGATAGTGAATATGAATACTTTGATGCAATAATAAAAGGATATGAAGGACTAGAAGGGGGAATAGTTGATGAAACAACAATTGCTTTTATATATGAATTAGATGAAGCAAAAGAATGGACAGATGAAAAAGCTTGGATAAAAGCAAATCCTAATTTGGGTGTAACAAAGACATATAAATATTTAAGAGATAAAGTTGAAAAAGCCTTAAAAAAGCCTGACGAATTAAGCAATTTATTATGTAAAGAATTTAATGTAAGGACAACTGCACAAGAGGCTTGGATAAACTTCGACACAGCAAACAATGAAGAAACATACGATATAGAAGAATTGTATGATACTTACGCCGTAGGAGGAGTGGATTTGTCTAGTACAACAGACTTAACTTGCGCAACTTTATTAATTGTTAAACAAAATAAAAAATATGTAATACAACAATATTTTATACCTAGTGAAAGATTGGAATTTAAAATAAAAGATGACAAAATTCCATATGATATTTGGGAAAAACGAGGATTGGTAACAATTTGTGAAGGTGCTAAAGTGAATTATAGCGATGTTACGCAATGGTTTCTAAGAATGAATGAAGCATATCAAATTTCAACTTTGTGGATTGGTTATGATCCATGGAATACTCAATATTGGGTAGAAGAAATGAAAGAATATGGTTTTGAAATGGTAAAAGTAAGACAGGGAGCAAAAACAATGAGCAATCCAATGAAACAACTCGAAGCAGACTTAATAGAGAAAAATGTAAATTATAATAATAATCCAATTTTAAAATGGTGCTTATGTAATACTTCAGTAAAAAGAGATGAAAACGATAATATAAGACCAGTAAAAGGACAAAAACAAAGAGCAAGAATCGATGGCACAGTAAGTTTAATAATAGCTTACTGTGTTTTGTTTGAAAAACTAAATGATTATTTAGCATTGCAGGAGGAGTGAGATGAAAAAAGAAAGACGAAGCTTATTTAACTTAATATTTGGCAAAAAAAACGATAAGCAACAAAATCTAACGCAAACACAGTTTCAATTGTTAAGTGGTTGGAATACGCAGTTTAGTACATTACCAGAAGGCACATACAACTCAAAAGTAGCAAGACAAGCTATTGATAGAATTGCAACGCATTGTGCGAAGCTAGTACCTAAACATATACAAAATACAATTACTAATAACATAAAAGGTGATATTAATTTCTTATTAAGCAATCAGCCAAATCCATTAATGAATACTTTTGATTTTATATACAGAGTTATTTCATTATTATACACAGATTGCAATGCATTTATTTTTATTGCAAGAGATAAAACTGGGTTTATAACAGGATTTTATCCAGTTCTTGCAACTACTTATGAACTCTTGCAAGGTGCAGATGGAATAATGTATTTACAATTTGATTTTGTAAATGGACAAACTTATACAATACCTTATTTAGAATTAATTCATTTAAGGTTATTCTACAATCGAAATGATGTTTTTGGAATGAGCAATAAAGTGCTACAGACTGATTTAGATACAGCACATACTTCATCAGAAGGAATTAAAAAAGCAATTGAAACTACAAGTAACTTAAAAGGTATTTTACAATATGAAAATTCGATGCTTAAAAATAAAGATTTAGTTAAGACTAAAGACGATTTTGTTAAAGATTTTTTGAATATGGATAATGAAGGGGGAATTGCAGCATTAGATGCAAAAGCTAAATTCGTACCAGTTGAATTAAAGCCTATTACACTAGACAATGAACAACTAAAACAGGTTAATTACAATATTTTTGATTATTTTGGAACATCAGAAAAAATTATAGATAACAGCTTTACAGAGGAAGAATGGAATGCATTTTATGAAGGTGTTGTAGAAGCACGTGCAATTCAAATGAGTTACGCTTTTACGAATAAGATTTTTAAAAGGCAGTCCATAAAAGATGGGCACAGAATAGTTTTTACAGCAAATAGATTACAATATGCAAGTTTAAATACCAAAACGAACTTGCTAAAAGTGGTTGCACCTTGGGCAATGCTAAAAGTTGATGAAGGAAGAGAAATTTTAGACTTACCTCCAATCGGAGGAGAAGAGGGAAATAGAATATTACAAAGTTTAAATAATATTGATAGCACGATAGCAAATCAATATCAAGTAGGAGGCAAAGAATAATGGAAAAAGCAATAAAAGAAATAAGACTTACAGAGTTACGAGCATTAGATGATGATAAAATGATTATAGAAGGATATGCTGTAGTTTTTGATAAATCAGCTACACATTATGACTATACAGAAGTTGTAGATAAAAATGCTTTTAATGGCTGCGATATGTCGGATGTATGCTTAAAGTATAATCATCAAGATAATTTTTTAATATTAGCAAGAACGAGAAACAATAGTTTGCAACTAATAGTAGATGACATAGGTTTAAAAATAAGAGGCGAGTTGATAGATACAACCAATAATAGAGATGTTTACAAAATGATAAAAGCGAGGTTATTAGACAAAATGAGTTTTGCCTTTACAGTAGATAAAGAAGAATACGATTATGAAACTAATACTAGAAGAATATTACATATAGATAAATTATACGATGTATCTATTGTCGATGTGCCTTTTTATGACAGTACAGAAATTTATGCGAGAAGCAAAGAAGATTACTTAAAAGAAAAAAAGAAAAAAGATTTGCAACTAGAAAAACAAAAATTAGAATTAATGTTAAGTTTATAATTCTCGAAAAGGGAGCGGTGGTAGAACTGCTTCTTTTTTGTTGGTAGAAACAAAATAGAGATTTATAGAGCGGTGGTAGAACTGCAAAAATTTTTATTTTAGGAGGAATAAAAAAATGACTTTAAAAGAAATCGAAACAAAAAAAGCTGAATTAAGGAACAAAATCAAAGATGCTAAATCAGAGGAAGAGATTGAAGAACTAAGAAAACAAGCAGAAGATTTAAATAAAGAAGTTCCAACAGAAGAAAATGATAGGACTATAACACATGAAGAAGAAAGAGCTCTATTAACAGATATTGATAATTTAGAACAAAGAAAAGTAGAGATCACAAATATTATATCAAACAAGGAGGAAAGAAAAATGGAAAAAGAATTAAACAAAGACAATGTGTTGAAATCTGAAGAATACCGTTCTGCATGGGCTAAGACATTAATGTGCAGAAATGACTTCACAGAAACTGAAAAAAGGGCTTTAGATGCCGCACTAACAACAACTGCAACAACTTATGTAGCACCAAGCTCTGGAACAGATGGTGTAAACAATGGCGGATTATTCATTCCAGAAACTGTTTCAATGGAAATTTTAAAAGAAATAGAATTAGAATCTCCATTCTTAAGAGATATCGCTAAAACATATATAAGAGGATTAATATCATTCCCATACAAAAAATCAGAAAGTGGTGCAGAATGGGCTGAAGAAGGAAAAGCTAACAAATTAGAGTCTGACGAATGGACAGAACTAACTTTTGCACAGATGGAACTTTCTAAAACTATAAGAATTACTTGGAAATTAGAAGCTATGGCTATTGAGCAATTTGTAAATTATATAATCTCTGAAGTTGCTAGAGAAATGAGAGAAGAATTAGCAGACAAACCATTCTATGGGACAGGTGTTAAGGAAATCGCTGGTATTTCTCTTGAAGGAAATAATATAAGCGCTGAATATGAGACTACAACAACATCTCTAGAAGCAATAAAAGCTGGTCTTGCCTTACTTCCAAAAAGAAAAAGAACAGGAGCTAAAATTTATATTGCTGAAGACTTAGCTTTAGATATTGCATTTTTAAAAGATGATAATGGAATGTATATCAATAATCCAGTAAATGGAGTAGGACTTGAAAGTATTGCAAAATACAGAGTAGAAGTCGATCCATTCTTAAAGGATGGAGATTTTGTAATTGGAAATCCAATTTGGTACAAAATGAACTTTAACGAAGGAATTTCTGTAACAAAAGATATTATAGGTCGTTCAAGAGTAAACGATTACACAGGTTATTGTGTAGTTGGAGGAGCCCCAGTTCCAAATTCATTTGTTTATGGAAAAAAAAAATCGGAATAGACCCAGAAATTAAGCACTTAACTATTACACCAGTTGCAGAATTAGAAGCACCTGTTGAAGCTGAGACCAAAGTAGCTGATTTAAGTGCAACAGGAGGAACAGCACCTTATACTTACAGTTTAAAACCTAGTACAGGAGACAATGCAGAATTTAAAATAAGCGGAACAGAAGTACAAGCTAATGCTCAAATTGTAGCGACTGGAAATAAGAATATTACTGTTATTGTAACAGATAGTAAACAAAAAACGAAAGAAGCTACTGCTCAAATAGAAATATCAGAAGCAGAAGTCTAAAATAGAAGGAGGACTATATGGAAAACTTGCTAAAGTTAGCTAAGCAATGTTTAAGCATTATTGAAACAGCTACATTAAAAGACGAAGAAATAAAAATGCTAATACAAGCAGGAATAGCAGATCTGAAAAGGCAAGGAATTAAAGCAGATGAAAAAACAACAGACAGTCTAATTCGATCTGCAATTATTATGTTTGTAAAAGGACATTTCGGAAATGTAGACATAAAAGAAAAAGAACTAGCCCAAAAAACATATAGTCTTTTATGTAATAATTTAGGGCTAAGTTCTGAATATAAGGAGGTAGATAGTAATGCGTGATGTAAGTTGCAAATTATTATCTGCTACTTCTAAACAAGATAGTATAGGTGTTCCAGTTCCCCAAAAACCTGTAGAAAAAGAAATTCCAATCATAAAAGTAGAAGACGTATATGCTAATGAGTATTATGAAGCGAATCAAGCAGGATACCAACCTTCACTAAGATTAAGAATTAATGCTTTAAATTATAACAATGAAACAGAACTTATATATATGGGGACTATTTATACAATAATAAGAGCACAAGAAATAACAGCAGATGAGCTAATTTTAGTATGTGAGAGGAAAATAAAAAATGTCGAAAACAACTAAACCTGAGAACTTGCAAAAAGCTTTAAATGAGTATTTAGAGAATTATGTTGAAGATATCACAGAAGATGTTGAAGACACGACCAATAGCGTTGTTAAAGAAGCAAAACAAGAACTAGTTCAAACAAGCCCAAGAAGCGGAGTTGCTAGAGGAACTAAATATTATAAAGGTTGGGCTATAAAAACTGGTGGAAAGACAAGGAAAAGAAAATATTACAGCAAAGTTATTTGGAACAAAACTAACTATCAAATAACTCATATACTAGAAAACGGACATCATAAAAGAGACGGTACAGGCTGGGTAGAAGCACAACCACATATTGGAAAAATACAAGAAAAATATGGAGCAGAGTTTGCTGATTTGATCGAAAAGAAAATCAAAAGGAGGTCAAAATGACATTAGAAGAATTAAAAACACGTTGTAAAAAAGAAGGCTTTAAATATGCTTATGGCAAATTTGAAAAAGCAACAGAGCCTCCACATTTAATAGCAATAACTGCAGATACAGATAATTTTATGGCAGATAATAAAGTTTATTATGGAAATACACCTATACAATTAGATTACACTTATATTTATAAGAATATAGAAGAACAAAATAAAATAGAAAATAAAATTCTAGGAGATATACCTTGGAATAAAACTGAAGAAACTTACTTACAAGACGAAAAGGTCTGGCAAGTAAGTTATTTTTTTGAATTATAAAGGAGGAATTTTAAATGGCAGGAGAAACTAGCAATAAAGTTAAATTTGGATTAAGTAATGTTCATATAGCTAAAATTACAGAAACAGATGGAGAAATCACTTATGGAACACCGTTTGCAATGCCAGGAGCTAAAAGCCTAACAGCTGATCCAGAAGGAGAAACAACCAAATTTTATGCTGACAATATAGTTTATTACATAGCAAACTCTAATCAGGGCTATAGTGGAGATTTAGAAATAGCTATGATTATAAAACAATTCTTTAAAGAAATATTGGGCCAGCAAGAAGATACAAATGGAGCATTATTTGAAAGTGCAGATGATATTACAGCCAGATTTGCACTAATGGGAGAAATTGAAGGAGATGTAAAGAAAAGAAGATTTGTGTATTTTGATTGTACAGCGACTAGACCAAGTGCTGAAATGAATACTATTGAGGAATCAAAAGATCCACAAACAGACACTGTATCAATAACAATGTCACCAAGAAGCACTGACAAAGCAATAAAGGCTGTTATAGAACCAAATGAAACAAATCAAGATGTATATGATACATTCTTTGAAAAAGTATATGAAAAAAATGCTACAGCAGGTGTGTAGGAGGTAATTTATGAAACAAATAGTAATTGAAGGTAATTCTTATGATATAGACTGTAATGGACTAACTTATATTTTGCATAAAAGACTTTTCAATAGAGGAATTATGCAAGATATACGTATTTTGCAAAACTATATTATAACTCAAACAATAAAATTCAATGAGATTAAATCAAAATTTCCAAAGTTAAGCGATGCTGAGATAGATAGTCAGGTCGATAATTTTATGAATAATTATATAGATGATTTTATAGAAGCAATAACAAGAATAGCTTATGTATTAATGTATACTGCAAACGATAAAATAAAAAGTTACGATGATTTTTTAAGAAGTATTAAAAACTTCAAAATTGATGATGATTGGATTGTTGAGGTAACGGAATTTGCCGTAGATTGCTTTTGTTAATGAAGACGTATCTAAAGAATTAAAAAAGATGCAAGGAGATAGTGAAGAACCACTATTTCCAGAGCATCATTTTTTATTAGCTTGTTTACGATTAGGTTTAACAGTCCAAGATTTAAAATTTTTAACTTATGTAGATATAATGAAAATTTTTCTATCAATTGAAACTAAGGAAAAAGATAAAGGTGTAAGAAAGGCAACACAAGCTGATATTGATAGATTGCTAATGTAGGAGGAGATATGGCAGGAAGTAAAATTAAAGGAATAATCGTAGAGATAGGACGGGGATACCTCTGGATTACAAAAAGCATTAAGCAAAGTCAATTCTGCCACCTCTAGTTTAAGCAAGGAACTTAGAGGTATAAATTCTTTGCTTAAGCTAGATCCAACTAATGTAGAATTATCAACACAGAAACAAGAAGTACTAAATGATGAAATTACTTTAACATCTCAAAAACTAGAAGAATTAAAAAAACATCAAGAAGAGGTAAAAAATAGTGGTAAAACTTTAAATGAAGAACAAGAGAAGAATTATAGAGCATTACAAAGAGAGATAATTAATACAGAAAATAAATTAAAAAATCTAAAACTAGAAGCCTCAAATTGGACAGTAGCAGGAAGGGAAATAGAAGAAGTAGGAACAAAAATAGAAAATATAGGATCTAGAATAGATAATTTAGGGAACAAACTAACAACAAGACTCACAATTCCACTTCTAACAGCGGGGGTTATAGGAGTAAATTCAGCAGCTAAACAAGAAGCTGCAATTCAACAAGTTGAACTAATATATGGAGATGCAGTTGATTCCATTCAAGATTTTGCAGAAAATACAGCTATATCATATAATATGTCAACAAAAGCTGCTTATCAATATGCACAAATATATGGTAACTTAATTCAATCCATAACAGATGATGAAGAAGAAAATGCATTATATACACAACAATTATTGAAAGCGTCTTCTGTAATAGCTTCCGCAACTGGAAGGACAATGGAAGATGTTATGGATAGGATTAGAAGCGGATTGTTAGGAAATACAGAAGCTATTGAGGACTTAGGTGTAAATGTTAACGTATCTTTACTAGAGAGCACTGATGCTTTTAGAAAGTTTGCAGGAGATAAAAGTTGGAATCAGTTAGATTTTAAAACACAGCAACAAATTAGACTATTTGGTATATTAGAACAAACAACTAAAAAATATGGAGATGAAGTAAATAAAAATACTGCATCTAACATACAACGACTAACAGCTAAATTTAGTAATTTAACTAATAAATTAAATCAGAAATTATTGCCAGTTGCAAATAAGTTAATAGATAAGGCAGATAAATT
>CALXZQ010000045.1 GCA_944393275.1 uncultured Clostridia bacterium | reverse complement strand
AATTATAGAGTAAATCTATAAAAAATGTAGTAATTCATCCAAAACAATGATATTATTATTTAAAATGCATTGAAAAATAATAAAAATAGTGATTAATTTTAGTTAAGGAGAATATGAGATATGAGTAAAGAAAACGAAAAAACAATTGAAGTATATAAAAATAAAGCTAAAATGTATCTAGCAAGTAGTGTTGAACATGATAATCTTGATCCGGACAAAGCTAAACGCAAACGTGAAAGATTAGAGAATTTTATTAAGAAAAGCATGAAATCATTACCTACAGGTTCAAAAATTTTAGAAATAGGATCTGCTGATGGCTCAAATGCAAAATATATTGAAGAATTAGGATATGCTGTAACAGCAAGTGATACAGCAGAAGATTTCATTAGTGCAATAAAAGAAAAAAACTTAAGAGTGATTAGGTTTAATGTATTGGAAGATGAATTTATAGAAAAATATTCTGCTATTTTTTGTTGGAGAGTATTTGTCCACTTTACTAAAGAGGATGTAGAGAAAGTTTTACAAAAAGTCTATGATGCACTTGAAAAAGATGGGTTATTTATTTTTAATGCTATAAATCGTGAAATAAGAGATGTCGATGAAGAATGGGTCGATTTTCCTAATGAGTATCACATAGGAGAGAAACGTTACTATAAATACTTTAAAGAAGAGGAACTAAATGAAATTATTAACAAAATCGGATATACTATTTGTGATTTTCATAAAGAAGGCGGAGAAAACAATAACAAGTGGTTAGTATATGTTTTAAGAAAATAAAAAGTTCTTAACAATAAATTATAGAGGATATGAAAAATAATCAATTAGTTTTTACTAACTGATTATTTTTTTGAATTTTATTCATATTGAATAAAAAATAAGAATAGATTTTAGAAATGACATAAATGCTTATGAGGTAAATAATATAAGAAAGATGAAGAAGACTAATAAATCACCCCAAATATGCATTAAGAAATTGAAAATTATAAATCTAATAATTTAATGTGGAAATTTATATAAACTACAAAAAAGCATAGTATACTTGAAAAATGAGATTAAATATGAGATAATATGGAATAGAGCGAAACTAAATAAGGAGGAAGTGCTAATACCTAGTTGGCATGACTAATGATATGGATAAAAAAGAATATTTATTGAATGAGGTAGGTTTGCAAATAGCAAGAGAAAATATAGCTAAGCAAATGGCAAAGTTAATAAAGAATAGAAACCAAGAAAATTTTAAGACAAAAATGTTAGAGTTATTGAAAGATAGAGATGAAGTAAACAAAGGAAATAAATCTATTATAGAAAAATATGTTGGGGGAATTTAAGTTGAATGAAAATGAATTAAAGAAATTGCAGGATAGATATAGGCTTGGAGAGGCAGAAGCAAAAGAATATGGAAGTGCTGTTAATCTATTTTTTACAACAGGAAAAAAGAAAGAGGAAGTGCCTAGGCTAGTGTTTATATCTGGACAATCTGGAGCAGGAAAGTCTAGATTAATACCTTTAGTAAATGGTGAATTATCGTATAATGCAGTTATATCAGATTTTGATACAATAAGAGCTATGCATCCAAATTTTGGACGTGCTAATAGAGAGGACCCAATTAATGTGCATTTGGCACTATTACCAGATGCAGATAAAGCAAATGTTGACCTAAGAAATTATTGTAGACGAAACAAATTAAACTTCATTAATGAAGGAACAATGAGAAACACAGAAGGATTTATAAAAATGGCAAAAGAATTTAGAGAATCTGGATACTTTATAGAACTAGCATTAATGGCGGTTCCAAAATTAGAAAGCTTTGGCTCTACATTTTTAAGATATGCAACAGATTTAGTGGCAAATAACTCACCAAGATGGGTACCTCAAAGCGTACACGACGAATCATATGATAACTATCTAGTAACTTTACAAGAATTTGTAAAACAATCATTATTTGATAGGGCAACGGTATATCGTAGAGGAAATGATGAAAAAGGAACACCAGTAAAAATATATTCAACAGAAGAAAGACAATTTAGAGACCCAGTTGAAGCTGTCAAATATGGAAGGCAAGCATTTAGAAAAGATACTGTGCGAGATTATGATTTGAAGCATGGTATCGTGCATGATATTTTCTCACAGTATGCTCCACAGCTCCTTCCAGAATTAAAAAGTTGGGAAGATTTATATGAAATCGAAAAAGAAAGTTTATTAAAAGATGAAGAACAGAAATAAATGCAAAAAATAGAATATTTCTAAAAAAGAAATATTCTATTTTTTTATAGATAAATAAATAAATTTATGATATCATATAAAAAAAGTAGAAAGGAACATATTTAAATATGTCTTATATAAAATTTGAAAAAGTAGTGAAAGAATATAAAATGGGAGAAGTATCTATCAAGGCACTAAATGATACTAATTTTGAAATAGAAAAAGGAGAATTAGTAGTTATTGTAGGACCATCTGGTGCCGGAAAAACAACTGCACTTAATATATTAGGTGGTATGGATACTGTTACTTCAGGACATGTGTATATAGATAATAAAGAAATTACAAACCTAAATAGTAAACAACTGACTAAATATAGAAGAAACGATATAGGATTTGTTTTCCAATTTTACAACCTAGTACAAAATCTAACAGCAAAAGAAAATGTAGAACTTGCGACACAACTATGTACAGATGCATTAAATGTAGATGAAATATTAGATAAAGTTGGATTGACAGAAAGAAAAGACAATTTTCCATCTCAATTGTCAGGCGGAGAACAGCAAAGAGTTGCAATAGCTAGGGCAATAGCTAAAAATCCAAAATTACTACTTTGTGATGAACCAACTGGAGCATTAGATTATAAAACTGGAAAAAGTATATTAAAATTATTACAAGATATGTCCAAAAAAGAAAAAATGACAGTAATAATAATTACTCATAATTCAGCAATAGCACCTATGGCAGATAAAATAATATATTTTAAAAATGGAACAGTCCAAAAAGCAGAGACTAATAAAAATCCAATATCAATAGATGATATTGAATGGTAATAAATGTGAAAGGAAAAAAAGTTTTTATAAGAATTAATATGAAAAAATCACTATGGAAAAATAATTTTAAGTCAATATTAAAAACAAGAAGGCGCTTTATATCAATATTGATAATGGCTTTTTTAGGTGTTGGTTTTTTTTCTGGTTTAGTTGCGACAAGTCCAGACATGTTAGATTCATTAGATAAATATACAGATAATAATAAGATGTTTGATGTAGATATAGTTTCTACATTAGGACTAACAGATGAAGATATACAAGCACTTAAAAATATAGAAGGAATTGAAAATGTTTATGGAATACAAACTAAAGACTCTATAGCAGATTTTGATGAAAAAGAAAGTATATGTAAAGTTATTGAATATAATGAAAATATAAATGTTCCAAACTTAGTAACTGGAAAATTACCAGAAAACTCCAATGAATGTTTATTAGATTCTAAATATATGATGGTTGAAAATATTGAAGACTATATAGGGAAAACGCTAGTTCTAATAAATGAAGATAAAGATGAAAATGATAATCCTATATTTACACAAAAGGAGTTTAAAGTAGTAGGTATTACAGATACTCCAATATACATATCAGAAGAAAGAGGCAATACGTCAGTTGGTAGTGGAAGTATTTCATATTATATATATGTAAAAGATGACGTTATAAATCTAGATTATTATACTGAATTAGGTATATTAGCCAAAGGAGCAAAAGAAGAAGTAACTAATAGTAGTAAATATCTAGATATTATAAATTCACTTATTAAGAATATAGAAAGCATAAAACAAGAAAGAGAAGATGCAAGATACAATAGCTTAATAACAGCAGCAACAGAAAAAGTAAATGATGCACAAAAAGAATATGACGAAAAAAAGTTAGAAGCGGATCAAGAAATAGCAGATGCACAAAAACAATTAGATGATGCAAAAGCAGAAGTGGAAAAATCTGAAGAAAAAATAAGAAAATCGGAAAATGATTTAAAAAAGCAACAAGCCAATATGCAAAGTCAATTTAATTCAGCAGAAGAACAAATAGCAAATGCTGAAAATCAAATATTAGTACAAGAACAAGAATTAGAAAAGGGAAAAGCAGAATTAGAAAAAAATAAAGTTGTAGCAGAAGCAACAATAAATAACCTAAGTCAAAGAATGCAAAATGAAGAAATAACTATAAAACAATTAAAAGAAGAAAGAAATGAGCTTATTCAAGATGGTAAAGATACTACTGAAATAGATAAACAAATTGAAACATCAGAAGAAACACTAAACTGGCTAGAAGAAAAAAAGACGGAGATTGAGACCAACATAAAAGCAGCACAAGATAAAATCTTGATAGGAGAAAATACACTAAATAATGCAAGAAGTGAAGTTCAGAGTCAAAAAGAACAATTAGAAAATAATAAAAGCACAGCAAATAAAAAAATTGAAGATGGAAATAGAGAAATACGAAATGCTAAAAGTGAAATAGAATCAGCAAAAAAAGAAATCGAAGAAAATGAAATAGAATTTGAGAATAAAAAAAGAGAAGCAGAACAAAAATTGGCAGAAGGACAGGCAGAAATAAATGAAGCAAAAGATAAGATAAAAGAAATTGAAAAAGCAAAATGGTATATATATGATAGAACAGATAATTCAGGATATTTAAATATATTTGATGCAATAAAAACAGTTTCTAACATTTCAAAAATGTTTCCTGTTATATTTTATATTGTAGCAGTACTTATAAGTTTAACATCTATGACAAGAATGATAGAAGAAGAAAGGGTTGAAATAGGAACCCTAAAATCTTTAGGATATACAAATTTTCAAATAATTTCAAAATATATATTATATTCATTCTTAGCCTGTATAATAGGTGGAACAATTGGAATGACAGTAGGCTTCTATTTACTACCTAATATTATTTGGACTCTCTATTCAATAATTTATACTATACCTAACTTCTATTTAACATATCAATTTGGAGTTGGAATAAATGGAATAATTATTGCTTTTATATGTATAGGTGGGGCAACAATATATGTAGCATATAAAGAGTTAAAAGAGATGCCAGCAACATTAATGAGACCTAAAGCTCCTAAATATGGAAGAAAAATTCTTTTAGAGAGAATAAAATTTATATGGAAAAGATTTTCTTTTTCACAGAAAGTTACAGTAAGAAATATTTTTAGATACAAAAAAAGAGCAATAGTAACAGTAGTAGGAATTGCAGGATGTACAGGACTTATGCTTACAGGATTTGGAATAAGAGATTCAGTTTTAGATCTTCCGGATTTACAGTTTAATCAAGTATTTAATTATGAAGTTTCAGCAAACTTATGGAATACAAATGGTTTATATGATTTAGAAGAATACCTGAAATCTAATTCAAATGTAGAAGATTATTGTAAAATATATGCAAATACAGGAGAATTAAAAAATAATGACTTAAGTTATGATGTGAATACTTTTGTTCCGGAAAATGTAGAAGAATTTAATAATATATGTAATCTAGTAAGTGTAGAGAATGAAGAACCAATAGAATTAAATGATGATGGAATAGTTATAACAGATAAAGTGGCAGAATTTTTAGATGTAGCTCCAGGAGATGAAGTGACATTTGTAGATAGTGATAATATAGAATATAGATTAAAAGTAACAGCAATTGCAGAAAACTATGTTTCACATTATGTGTATATGACTAAAAACTTTTATGAGCAGAATATAAAATCATTTAAAATCAATAGCATATTTATAAATACAATAGATATGGAAAAAGAAGAAGAAAATAAAATGCTAGAGGAAATATTAAATATAGAAGGAGTTGCAACAGCTTCAATGACTACGACTATAATGGAATCTATTGAAGATATGCTAAATGTAATGAACTACATTGTAATAATTCTAATTGTTTCTTCCGCAATGTTGGCTTTTGTAGTATTATATAATTTAGCGAATATTAATATTGGAGAAAGGCAAAGAGAAATTGCAACATTAAAGGTTCTGGGATTCTTCGATAGAGAAGTAGATAACTATATAAATAAAGAAAATATGGTATTTACAGTTATTGGGGTAATTGTAGGATTGGTATTTGGAACATTTTTAACAAGTGTACTTATTGCAAGTATAGAAATTGATAATCTAAGATTTTTAAGAAACATAAATATTTTAAGCTATGTATATTCAGCTTTAATAACAATTGCATTCTCTGTAATTGTAAATAGAATTATTCATTTTATATTAAAGAAAATAGATATGATAGAAAGTCTAAAAAGTGTAGAATAATCAAAAGAAAGACAATCAAGTTTATGAAAGCTTGATTGTTTTTTGTAATAATTTAAAAATAAATTCATAGAATTAAACAAGTAAGTTCAGGAGGACAAGATTCTATGAAAAAAGAAGAAAATATAGAAGTACAAATAGAATATGGAGAAGGAGATTTAAAAGAATTATTAATAGAGATTTTGAAAGAACAATATATTGAATATATGCCAGGAAGTGACGAATTTAAAAATGATTAATAATTTTAGAAGCACAAGAGTTGCTAAATACATACGCTTATCAAGAGAAGATGGAGACGAGATTGAAAGTGAAAGTGTGGAAAATCAAAGAGATATTATAGATAATTATATATTAAAGCATGAGGAATTAATTGCTGTAGGGGAATATGTGGATGATGGCTTTACCGGTACTAATTTTAATAGGCCAGGATTTCAAAAAATGTTACAAGACATAGAAGATAAAAAAATTGATTGTATAATAACAAAAGATTTATCAAGATTTGGAAGAGACCACATAGACACAGGTTATTATCTAGAAAGATATTTACCAGTAAATAATATTAGATATATTGCAATACGGAGATAATGTAGATACATTAAAATCAGATGGATTACAATTTTTAACATTTAAGCTAAGTTTCAATGATTATTATGCACAAGATATATCAAATAAAATAAAAAGTGTTAAACAAAGAAAAATAGAAAAGGGAGAGTATCAAGCGGGAATTCCACCATATGGATATAAAAAAGATACAAATATAAAAAATCATCTAGTACCTGATGAATATAGTTCTAAAATAGTATATGATATTTTTGACATGTATGTAAATAAAGGAATGTCTACAATAAAAATTGCGGATGAACTAAATAGAAAAGAAATATTGCCGCCAGCAATATATTTAAGAATACCAACATATATGAAAAGAAATAGTAGTAATCCAAGTGGAAAGTATGTATGGCTTAGAACACAAATAGGTAAGATATTAAAAAATGAAGTATATATAGGGAATGTGGTTGGAAGAAAATTTCAAAAAGTAAGTCATAAAATTGCAAAAGTAAGATGCACGAAAAAAGAAGAACATATTGTGCTTAAAAATATGCATGAACCAATTATAGATATAGATACTTGGAATAAAGCGCAAGATAAATTAAGTGGATATAATAAAACAAGAGATAGGAAATATGACCATCCATTAAAAGGATTAATATATTGTGGAGAATGTGGGAATAAAGCTACATTAAGGACGAGGGAAGAAAAAAGGAAAAACGGAAATATTTGGAGAGCTACATATTTTATCTGTTCAAAAAGGAATAATTATAGTAAGCTTTGTGATTGTAAACAAATATCTGCGAATATAGTAGAAGATAAGATAAAAGAAGTATTAAAAAAAGAAATGTCAAGAATAAGCATAACAGAAAATGAGATTAAAGATATATTAGAAATGTGTATTCTAACAGGAAAAAATAAAGAAAAAAATCTTTTAAATAAAATACAAAATTTAAATAAACAATTAGAAAAAATACAAATGGATATAGAAGAAATATATCAAGATAAAATAAATAAAATATTACAAGTAGAGGATTTTAATAAAATATATGAAAAAAAACAAGCTATACGAAAAAATATATTTATTGATATTAAGAAATTAAAAGAAGATGTAGAAAAAGAAAAACAAAATTCAGATAAGAAATCTTTTAAAGAAATGAAAAACATAACATATAAGTTGCTAAGAATGGAAAGAACTGATAAAATTATATATGAAAAGTTAATTAATAAAATAGAATTTGATAAAAAAAGAAATATCAAAATAAAATTTAATTTTAAAAATACTTATGAGGAGAGATGAATTTATGTGCGAAATAAATAAAACCGCAATGGAAAAGGCAATAGAAGAATCAAAGATAAATTACGAAAATAGCTATCAAAAAGGAGGACCCTTTGGAGCAGTAATTGTAAAAAATAATGAAGTTGTATGTTCATCACATAATACAGTTGTAGAAAGTAATGATCCAACAGCACATGCAGAAATAAATTGTATTAGGAAAGCATGTAAGATTTTAAATACATATGATTTATCAGGATGTATATTATATGTAAACGCAGAACCTTGTCCAATGTGCTTATCTGCAATTATATGGTCTAATATAAAAGAAGTATATTTTGCAAATACAAAAAAAGATGCAGATGAAATTGGATTTAGAGATGATATGATTTATGAATTTTTTAATGGTAAAAATACTTCTATATTAAAGGTTCATCATATAGATAATAAAGAGGCAAAAGAAGTTTTTAAAAAATTTAAAGAAATGCCAGATAAAATAATATATTAAAAGCTAGATTAAGATAATTAATAAACTAATGTTTAAGTAGAAAGATATGTTTTTCATAAGTAGAAGACTAGAAAAATTGTTTTTCTACGTGCTTAGGAGATACATTCTGTATCTCTTTCCTGCCTTTTAGTATAATTTAACCAATTGTAAAAAAATAAGAAAAATAAATTACAGAAAAGAGAGCGGTTATGAAATTAATTAAAATTCCCGAAGATAAATATTATGAATATAAAATTCAAGCCATGTTTGATTGCTATAAATGGGACCCACAGTTTTGTGATAATAACACTTTATCAAAACACATATTGATATTAAACAAAAAAGAAAATGAAGAAATAACGAAATTAACAAAAAGTCTTGATAAAGAAACTAGATTAGCAGAAGAATATTTAAATAAAAATACTAAAATTGCAAAAAAGTTGGCACTTCCTAAAAATATTTTAGAACAAATACCTAATATGCAAAACTATGACAAAAATCAAAATATTAGGCTTATGAGATATGATTTTCACCCGAGTATAGATAATAATTGGGTTGTAACAGAAGTAAATAGTGATTGCCCAGGAGGCTTTGCAGAAAGTTCACTTTTACCAGATGTAGCACGTAAAACAATTGGTATACCTAAATTAGAATATAATCCATTTGGAGAAAAAATGGTAGAAACTATAAATAATAAATTAAATAAAAAAGGTACCATTATGATGGTACATTGCACTTGTTTTAGTGATGATAGGCAAGTTATGCAATATTTAGGAGATAGGCTTGAAAAAGAAGGGTATAAGATTATCTATGGGGCAGCA
>CALXZQ010000044.1 GCA_944393275.1 uncultured Clostridia bacterium | reverse complement strand
TTTAATGCTTTTCCAGCTTTGAATGCAGGAACTACAGAAGCAGCTATTTTTAATTCTTTACCTGTTTGAGGATTTCTTCCTGTTCTAGCAGCTCTTTTTCTTGTTTCAAAAGTACCAAATCCAACTAATTGAACCTTATCATTTTTAGATAAGCTTTCAGAAACTACAGCTACAAAAGAATTTAAAGCAGCTTCAGAATCCTTTTTAGAAAGTCCTGATTTTGCAGCCATAGCGTTTACTAATTCAGCTTTGTTCATAATATCACCCCACTTTCTAAAAACAATTCATATATTTTCCATCTTATGTATTAACATTGATATATCAAAACATTAATTTTTTGTCAATAAAAATCTAAAAAATAATATAAATTGTTCATTATATATGATATAATGTAAAAAATATTTACAAAAAGCCTTTATTAATCTAAGGAGAAATTATAAAATGAATGCAAAAGATTTATATCCTAATGAAAATTTAAAAAACATTTGTTATATAAATAATGTTATAAAAAATCCTAATATTATTATTGGAGATTATACTTACTATAACTGCGAAAAAAATCCAGAAACTTTTGAAACTGAATGTGTACTATATCATTATAAAGAGTTTGGAGATAAGCTTATTATAGGTAAGTTTTGCTCTATTGGAGAAAATGTGAAATTTATGATGAATGCAGCAAATCATAATTTAAATGCAATAACAACATATCCATTTACTGCAATAATGCAAAAAGAAAATAAAATAAATAAAAAACATTTATCTGAATTACCTAATAAAGGCGATACTGTAATAGGTAATGATGTTTGGATTGGGATGAATACATTTATTATGCCAGGAGTACATATAGGAGATGGGGCTGTAATCGGTGCAAATTCATTAGTTGCTAAAAATGTAGCACCGTATACTATTGTGGCAGGGAATCCAATTAGAGAAATTAGAAAAAGATTTAATGAAGAAGAAATAGAAATATTATTAAGTACAAAATGGTGGGATTGGGATATAGAAAAAATAAAAGAAAATTTGGATATTATTTTAAGCCCAGATGTATCAAAACTAAGTAAATTATAAATATGGCCTACTAATCGTTGTGTAAAACTCAACGGTTAGTTTGTTATTTTTAAGATAATATATTAAACTAATAAAACTAGAATGGAGAATGGCATGGAAATTAAATTATTTTATGCGACGAAGAATAAATTTAAAATAGAACAAATGGAAGATAGAATAAAAGGTCTTGGAATTAATTTAATTACTCCTTATGATATAGATATTAATATAGAAGTTAAAGAAATAGGAAAAACAGTATTAGACAATGCTTTAATAAAAGCAAAAACATATTATAACCTAGTAAAACTCCCTGTAATAGCAGCAGATTCTTCTCTATATGTAGAAAAATTTAGAAGTCAACCAGGGATATATGTTAGAAGAGTTAATGGTAAATATTTAGAAGATGATGAAATAGAAGAATACTATATAGACCAATTAAATAGAATAGGAGGAGAAAGCTTAGCGTATTATGTTACAGGACTTGCATTAATAAAAGATAATAAAATATTCTTAAAGGAAATAAAAGAAGATAAATTTATTTTAACAAATAAGATATGTAAGGCAGAAAAAACACATGATCAATTAAGTAGAATAGAATTTGATATTAAACTTAATAAATACTTTTGCGAAATAACTAAAGAAGATAAAGAAAAAATCGACTACATTTTTGATGAAAAATGTGTAGAATTTATAAAAGATGTTTTAGAAATTTAGGAGAAGATTATGAAAAAGAATAAATTAATATTATTTGACTGGGGGAATATTGTAGAATCACATAAAACAGGATATACAATATATAATGCTTTTGAAGATTTATTTAAAGAGCTAGGATATAATGGAGGTAATGTC
The DNA here is from genome assembly GCA_944393275.1 of uncultured Clostridia bacterium. GTDB lineage: Bacteria > Bacillota > Clostridia > TANB77 > CAG-508 > Merdicola. The sequence goes on along the minus strand of CALXZQ010000044.1, from coordinate 7,836 downwards.
TTCTATAAATTAGGTAAATATAATCTATCAATTATACCAACATTAGAAGATTTTGAAAAAACATATAACTATATAAAAAAAGATTTTAATCTTTTAGGAGATTTACAACAGTTTATAGACAGATATTTATATTTTACAGATAAGATTAGTTATTATAAAGATGTAAGAGATTTTGAAGTATCTTTAAAAGAAAAATGCTATATAGGAATTTTATCTAATTTAGTTTTTCTGGATAAAAAAAGATTAAATGACCAAGTAGGATTAGATAACTATGATTATATTTTTTTATCATTTGAAATGGAATGCAAGAAACCAAATATAGATATCTATAAAAAAGTTCAAGAACAACTTAATTTTGATAAGCAAGATATATTATTTATAGATGACAGAAAAGATAACATAGAAACTGCTAAAAATTTTGGTTGGAATGGACTTCAGGCAACAGGGTTGGAATTAGATAAAATAATAAAAGAATGTGAAGTATTTTTAGGAGAATGAATTATGAATGGTTTAATTTTAAATGGTTCACCACATAGAAGCGGAGATACATCATATATTACAAATAGACTTAAAGAGAAATTTAATAATATAGAATTTAAAGAACTATTTCTATATGAAGAAAATATTAAATCTTGTATAGATTGCAGATATTGTTGGAAAAATGAAGGATGTAATATAAAAGATAGCATGGAGATTATATATAAAGATGATTATGATATTTTAGTACTAGCATCTCCAATATATATGTATAATATGACTCCTGCTATGTTTAATGTAATTACAAGATTAAATATGTATTGGAGTAATAAATATTTCTTAAAAAAAGAATATAATTTAAAAAAGAAGACAGGCATATTGATACTAACAGGTGGAGGAAATGGAAAACCTAAGCATGCATTAGAAATGGCAGAACTTACATTTAAAATCTTAAATGCAGATTTTAATATAAATACAAATTATGTATATTCCTTACACACAAATGAAATAAATGCAAAAGATGATAAAAATATAGACAAAATGATAAATAATATAAAGATTAATTAAGATGAGACAAGAAGCGGCTTAATAATTTAGAAAGAAGTGATAGAATATGAAAGTTACATTAATACAAATGGAATCTAATGGAAATAAAATAGAAAATAAAGCCAAAGCATTTAAATTATTAAAACAAGCTACAGAAGAATTACCTGATGTTATATGTATATCAGAATTGTTTTTGTCTTGGGGAAAGGATTTTTATGGAGGAAAAGTAGAATATTCAGAAATAGATGAATATCAAAATTTTGCTAAAATGCATAATGTAAATCTAATATTAGGAAGTGTAGCTCTTAAAAGTAGTGGAACTAATAAAACTACTAATACTTGTTTTATAATAGATAGAAATGGTAACATAGTAGGTAAATATGATAAAAAATATATGTATACAGTGAATAGGAGTCATTTCAAATTTAGCGAATTTGATGATACAATACCTGGGAGCACTCTTGGGATAGCTATATTAGACGGAATTAAAGTGGGAATAGGAATATGTTATGACTTAAGATTTCCTGAGTATTTTAGAGAACTAACAAAACAGGGTGTAAAAATAGTATTTTTACCAGCACATTTTAGAACTGAAACAGGTAAGATAACATGGAGTATACTTCCTGAAGCTAGAGCAATAGAAAATCAAATATATTTTTGTGCTTGTAATCAAACAGGTAGGTCTTTATGTGGAGATACAAAAATAATTTCATATACAGGAGAGGTGATTACTAGATTAGATAAAGAAGAAGGAGTTATTTCAGCTGAGTTAGATATAGATAAACTATTGAATTATAGAAAAGAATTTCCAGCATTAGAACAAATGAAATAAAGGAGTCAAAAAACAAATGAAAGAAATTTATATCATATTAAGTCATACAGGAACAATCTTATCAAGACTGATAAAATTATATACAAGAATGCAATATAGTCATGTTTCAGTTTCTTTAGATATTAATGCAAACAGGATGTATTCTTTTGGAAGGAAATATCCATATAACCCATTTATAGGGGGATTTGTAGAAGAAAGTACAAAGTATGGAATGTTTAAGAGGTTTAAGAATGCAGAAGCAATTATATTTGCATTTAGAATTACAGATGAACAATATCATAAATTAGCAGAAGAAATTAACATGTTCTATAAAAATCGACAAAGATATAGATTTAACATGCTAGGAATAATATGGGCAGCATTTAATAAAACTTTTAAAAGAGAAAATTATTTTTATTGTGCAGAATTTATTAAATATATCCTGGAAAAAGAAAATATAGTAAACAATTTACCAGAAGTAATAAAACCAAATGATTTAACAACAATACCTAATTTGAAATTAGTATATCAAGGGAAACTAAGAGAATTTTATGAATAGCATAATATTATAAAGAAACAATGAAACAAAATATGAGGAGAGATATAGATGTTATGAATAATTTTAAAGAGAACCTTAAAGAAAGTGCAAATGACAAGAAAAGAGAAATCATGAATATCTGGAATGAAATAATATGTTCATATTTTATAAAATCACTAGATGAGGTAATTGAGCCACAAGATAAAGCAAGAGAAAAACTGTCGAGAGATGAATTAATTGCAATTTATGAAATATCTACAGAAGTGAAAAAATTAATATTCTGTCAAAAGACCAATCATCCATTATTTGAATTTCTACAAATATCAAATTTTGATGTAAATAGTGAAAAATTGCTAGCATTAGTAGATGCAACTGTGAAAGATATGAATGAAGGTAGAAAATTAAATCCAAATGGTAAATGGCATTTTCAATCTGGGAAAATCTTAAAAAGAATGAAGAATGAAACTAATGATACAAAAGTATATATAAGCCCTATAAAAATAAAGGAAGAAAAATAGAAATATATAGGAGGATATAGAAATGGAAGAAGTAAAATTAAATAGATATTTAAAGCAGTTAAGTAAACAATATAAAAATATTAGCCAAGTAACAGAAGAAATAATAAATCTTCAAGCAATATTAAACCTACCAAAAGGGACAGAATTATTTTTAAGTGATATACATGGAGAATATGGTTCATTCTCACATATATTAAATAATGGTTCAGGAATAATAAAAAATAAGATAGAGGATATATTTAATAACCAAATAACAGAGAGAGAAAGAAGTATATTAGCTACTTTAATATATTATCCTGAGGAGAAATTAGCACTAATAAAGAAAGAAATAGATAATTTAGATGAATGGTATAGTATTACATTATATAGATTAATAGAAGTAGCAAGAGTTGTAAGTTCTAAGTATACAAGATCTAAAGTAAGAAAAGCTATGATAAAAGGTTTTGACTATATAATAGATGAACTTCTAAACTTGCAAGGTGCAGGTCCAGATAAAGAAAGGTATTACAAACAGATAATAAATTCAATTATAGAATTAGATAGGGCAGATGAATTTATTGTAGCTATATCAAAACTAATTAAAAGAATGGCAATAGATCATTTGCATATAATTGGTGATATATTTGACAGAGGTTCTAATGCAAAATTAGTAGTAGATACATTAATGGAATTCCATAGTTTAGATATTCAATTAGGAAATCATGATATATTATGGATGGGAGCAGCATGTGGAAATAAATCTTGTATAGCAAATGTAGTAAGAATATGTAGCAGGTATGATAATATAGATACACTAGAAGAGGGGTATGGTATAAATATAAGACCTCTTACAACATTTGCATTGGAAACATATAAAAATGATGATTGCAAAAAGTTTACACCAAAAGTATATGATTATAATAAATATATTGGAAGTGATGAAGTATCTATATCAAAAGTGCATAAAGCAATATCTATTATACAATTTAAGTTAGAAGGACAACTAATAATGGAACATCCAGAGTATGAAATGGACGATAGATTACTATTAGATAAAGTAGATTATAAAAATGGAACTGTTAGAATAGGAAGAGAGACATATAAATTAAATGATACTAACTTTCCAACAATTGATCCTGATAATCCATATGCATTAACAAAGGAAGAAGAAGAGATAATAAATAGATTGCAAGAGTCTTTTAAAAATAGTGAGACTTTAAATAAACATATATCATTTATATATTCAAAGTCCTCAATTTATAAATGCTTTAATTCTAATTTACTATTCCATGGATGTGTTCCACTTGAGGAAAATGGAGAATTCTCAGAAGTAAATATATTAGGAAAGAAACTATCAGGAAAAAATTATTTAGACTATATAGATAAAGTGATAAGGAAGGCTTACATTGAAAAAGATGAATTAGATGCAAATAAAGAGATTAATGACTATATGTGGTATCTATGGTGTGGACCAAAATCTCCATTATTTGGAAAAGACAAAGCAGCAACATTTGAAAGATACTTTTTAGATGAAAAAGAGACACACAAAGAAAAGAAAAATCCATATTATAGACTAAGCGGACAAGAAGAAATTTGTGACAAGCTCTTAAAAGAATTCGGATTAGATTGTAAAAATTCTCATATTATAAATGGTCACATACCAGTAAAAGAAAAAGACGGAGAAAGCCCAATTAGAGCAAATGGAAAACTATTAGTAATAGATGGAGGTTTTGCTAAAAGCTATAGAGCTCAAACTGGTAGAGCAGGATATACTCTAACATACAATTCTTATGGATTACTTTTATCTGCAAATGAACCATTTGATTCTAAAGATGTTGCCATTAGAGAAGAGAAAGATATAAAATATGATATAATGGTAAATGCTAAAGAAACAGAAAGAAAAAATGTTGCTTCTACAGATATAGGAAAAGAAATACAAGAAGAGATAAACGATTTAAAACTTTTGTTAAATGCATATAAAGAAGGAAAAATTAAAGAGAATTTTTAAAATTCTCTTTTTACTATTGATTTTTTTTAATAATAATGATATAAAACAAATAGTAATCGTTACTGATAAGGAGAAGTTATGAGAAACACAAAACAAAAGGAGTTGATATTTAAAATTATATCTAGCAGTTATAATCACTTGACGGCCCAAGAGGTATATACAGAAGCTAGAAAAGAAATTGATAATATTAGCTTAGGAACGGTATATCGCATACTTAATAATCTAGCAGATAATCATCAAATAGTAAGAATAAAAACAAAATCAGGGGTAGACCATTATGATAGAAAAGAACAAGAAAAACACAATCATTTTATATGTGATAACTGTGGAAAGATATTTGATGTATACAATGCGGAGTATTTGTATGATGATAAAGAATTATCTGATTTTCAAATAAACAATGTAGATATAACTTTTTCTGGAATATGTAATGAATGTATTAAAGGGAGGAATTAAAAATGGAATTAAAAGGATCAAAGACAGAAGCTAATTTAATGGCAGCATTTGCAGGAGAATCACAAGCAAGAAACAAGTATACATATTATGCAAGCAAAGCAAAAAAAGAAGGATATGAACAAATAGCAAGTTTATTTATAGAAACAGCGGAAAATGAAAAAGAACATGCAAAATTATGGTTTAAACTATTACATGATGGAGATATCCCAACAACAACTGTTAACTTAAAAGATGCAGCAGATGGAGAAAACTTTGAATGGACAGATATGTATGATAGAATGGCAAAAGAAGCAAAAGAAGAAGGATTCGATAAAATAGCTTATTTATTTGAAGAAGTAGGAAAAATAGAAAAAGAACATGAAGCAAGATATAGAAAATTATTAGAAAATGTAGAAGGTGGATTAGTGTTCTCAAAAGATGGAGAGAAAATTTGGAAATGTAGAAACTGTGGACATATAGTAATTGGTAAAGAAGCTCCTGGAATATGCCCAGTTTGCAACCATCCACAAGCTTACTTTGAAATAAAAGCAGAAAACTATTAATAAATAAGAACAAGGTGCATATGATGTACCTTGTTTTTTATATCTGATATATTATACTTAATGAAATCAAACAATAGGAGGTAGGATATGAAGTTATATTTATCATCATATAAATTAGGCGATAAAGAAGGAGAGTTAAAAAAATGGATAGATGTGAATGGGAATAAAATAGCATTAATACCAAATTCTCGTGATATATACGAAGATGGAGAAAGAAAAATGTCAGGAATTAATAAAGATTCCGAACAATTAAAAGAAATAGGATTTGATGTAAGTATAATATCTCTAAAAGATTATTTTGGAAAATATGATAAGCTAGTAGAGGATTTAAAAGAATATAAGGCATTTTATGTAATAGGAGGAAATTCATTTGTATTAAGAAAAGCAATGCAATTAAGTGGATTTGATACATTTTTAAAAAATATTAAAAATAAAGAAGATTATCTTTATGTAGGATATAGTGCAGGGATTTGCGTACTAGCACCTAATATGGATGGATTACAATTAGTAGATGAACCAGTAAATCCATATAATGATGATGATGTTATATATGACGGGATTTCGTTAATAGATTATTTGCCCTTACCACACTACAAATCAAATCATCCTGAAACAGAATTAATAGATAAATCTGTTAAATATTGCAATGATAAAAATATTAAATATAAGACACTATCAGATGGAGATGTGATAATAGAAAATATTTAAGTATAAATTTTATAAAAAAATATATGTTTTTTAAAATTTTTAGTATATAATAATTTAAGTAAAAATACAAAGGAGGAAAAAATATGTCTATGAGATTTGTTTTAAATGAAACATCATATTTTGGAAAAGGAGCAAGAGAGGAACTTGCTGGTGAAATTAAGAAAAGAGGATTTAGCAAAGTATTTCTAGTAAGTGATAAGTCACTTATAGAAGCAGGTGTAACAGCTAAAGTAGAAGAAGTCCTAAAAAGAGCAGATATAGGTTATGAGTTATATTCAGAAATAAAACCAAACCCAACAATTAAAAATGTAACAGATGGTGTTGAAGCGTGTAAAAAATCAGGAGCAGATGTTATTGTTGCAGTAGGAGGAGGTTCTAGTATAGACACAGCTAAAGGTATTTCAATTGTAATTACTAATCCAGATAGAGCAGATATCAAATCTCTAAATGGAGAATCAAATACAATTAATAGAGGTATGCCATTAATAGCACTTCCAACAACTGCGGGGACAGCGGCAGAAGTTACAATAAACTATGTTATAACAGATGAAGAAAGACAAATAAAAATGGTTTGTGTGGATCCTAATGATATTCCAATACTTGCAATTATTGATTCAGAATTAATGGCGTCAATGCCAAAGGGATTAGCAGCAGCTACAGGAATGGATGCACTAACACATGCTATTGAAGGCTATATAACAAAAGGACATAATACAATGAGTGATATGTTCCACATGAAGGCAATAGAGCTAATATTTATGTTCCTACCAGCAGCGGTAAATGAAAAGGATGAGAATGCAATTGAAATGATGGGACTTGCACAATATATAGCAGGAATGGGATTCTCTAATGTCGGTTTAGGAATTGTACATTCTATGGCACATCAATTAGGTGCTGTATATGATACACCACATGGTATAGCAAACGCAATATTACTTCCAACAGTTATGAGATTTAATGGAGAAGTAGCTTGGGAAAGATTTAGAGAAATATTAATGCATATAGGAAGAGAAGATGCAAAAGATTTATCTAAGCAAGATATAATAAATACATTCGTATGGAAAATAACAGAATTATCAAAAGCTGTAGGAATTACTAAAACAGCAAAAGATTATGGCCTAAAGGAAGAAGATTTTGAAATGCTTGCAGAAAAGGCAATGCAAGACCCTTGTAAACCAGGAAATCCAAGAGAAGTATCAAAAGAAGATTTTATAGAATTATATAGACAAGCAATGTAATTAACAAATAATATT
>CALXZQ010000043.1 GCA_944393275.1 uncultured Clostridia bacterium | reverse complement strand
AGAGAAAACGGAGCTATGCTCCGTTTTCTCTTTTGCACATTTTTTTATTTTTTCACATATATTATATAAATTTATGTTGGAGGTATTTTATGTGTGGTTTAGTTGGTTTTGTAAACTTAAAACAAAACATTTCAACTTATAAGAATGTTTTAGTTAATATGAGTTCTACTCTATCTAGAAGAGGACCTGATGAAGATGGATATTACATAAGAGAAAATATTGCAATGGCGCACAGAAGATTAATAGTTATAGACCCGGAGGGCGGAAAACAACCTATGGTTGAAAGCTTTTGTAATTCAGAATATAGTTTAGTATATAACGGTCAAATATATAATACTAAAGAACTCCGTGAAGAATTAATAAATAATGGTTTTACGTTTAATACTCGTTCAGATACAGAAGTTTTGTTAAAAGGATTCCTACATTATGGTTATAATGTGGTTAATAAATTAAATGGAATTTTTGCATTTGCTATTTGGGATTCGAAAAAACAAGAGCTATTTTTAGCTAGAGACCATTTCGGTGTTAAACCCCTATTCTATTCTAGCTTAGATGATACATTTATTTTTTCTTCTGAAATTAAAGGTATACTAGCATATCCTGGATTTGAAAAAATTATTGACAGTCAAAGTATTTGTGAGTTATTTGGTTTAGGCCCTTGTCATACTTCTGGTCTTACTGCTTTTAAAAATGTTTTTGAGATAAAACCTGCTCATTTTGCTATATATAACAAATATGGTTTAAATATACATCAATATTGGAACCTAGAAAGTAAAGAACATACTGATGATTTAAATAATACTTGTGACAAAGTAAATTATTTGCTTGAAGATTCTATTAATAGGCAACTCATATCAGATGTTCCTTTATGTACTTTTCTTTCAGGCGGATTAGATTCTAGTATAATAACAGCCTATGCCAGCAAATATTGTAAAGATAACGGATTAGGACCTTTAAATACTTTCTCTGTTGACTATGTTGACAACGATAAAAACTTCGTTAAAAGTGATTTTCAACCTAATTCTGATAACTATTATATAGATCTAATGGTAAATGCGTTTAACACAAATCATAAAAGAATCGTATTAGATACACCTGAACTTGCAGATAATTTATATAATGCGATGATATCTAGGGATACACCTGGAATGGCAGATGTAGACTCTTCTTTACTTTTATTTTGTAAGAATGTAAAGCCTTATGCTACTGTCGCAATAAGTGGTGAATGCGCTGATGAAATTTTTGCTGGATATCCTTGGTTTTATAGAGATGACGCATTAAGCAGTAATACATTTCCTTGGTCTATAGCTATTTCTGAAAGGCAAAATTTATTAAACTCTGATATTTCTAAAAAAATTGATTTAAAAGATTATATTGATTTTAGATACAATGAGAGTTTAAGTAATGTAAAAACTTTAGACTCAGATTCAAAAGAGACTGCTCAAAAGCGAAAGATTTCATATTTGACATTAAACTGGTTTATGCAAACATTATTAGATAGATCTGATAGAGCTGCAATGTATAATGGTTTTGAACTTAGAGTTCCTTTTTGCGACTACAGATTAGCAGAATATCTATGGAACATTCCTTGGGAAATGAAGTCTCTAAATGGTAGAGAAAAAGGATTATTAAGATATGCTGTAAGAAATATTCTACCAGATGAAATAATTAATAGAAAAAAGAGTCCATATCCTAAAACTCATAATCCTAATTATCTTGCTAAGGTTAAATCCATGCTTACTGAAATAATGAATAAACCTAATAGTCCTATTAATGATTTATTGAATAGAGAATTTATTTTGAATATATTAGAAACTGATGGAAAAGCATTTTCTCGCCCTTGGTTTGGCCAGTTAATGACTGGTCCTCAACTTATGGCTTATCTTTGTCAAGTAAATATGTGGCTAGAAGAATATAAACCAAGAATAGAATTATAAGTTAAAAAATTAGAGGTCAAAATGTCCTCTAATTTTGTTTATTATATATCAATTTTTTCTATTTTTATAAAATGCTTCTACTAGCTCTTTTTACTTCTGCATCAAGGTTTAATATTTCCTCAATAGAATTTAAGTTTACTGGTTTATGGTTTTGTAATGCTTCTTCTATACAGTTTGCGATATCTGTATATTTTATTTTTCCTTCTAAAAATTCTGCTACAGCAACCTCATTAGCTGCATTTAATACTACTTGAGCACTATTACCCATTTTTATGGCATCAAATGCTAATTTTAAACATTTAAATTTATTTAAATCTGGTTTTTCAAAGCATAAATTTTTAACTTTAAATAAATCCAATTTTTCTACATTGTTCTCTAATCTATTTGGATAATTTAAAGCATATGCAATAGGTAATTGCATATCTTTTGGACCTATATTAGCCATGATTGTTCCATCTACAAATTGTACCATAGAATGCACTAAACTTTGTCTATGAACTACAACTTCTATTTTCTCTGGTGGTGTATTAAATAACCAATGTGCTTCTATAACTTCGAATCCTTTATTCATCATAGTGGAAGAATCAATTGTTACCTTTAGTCCCATATTCCAAGTAGGATGATTTAATGCTTGCTCTACAGTTATATCATCTGTTATTTTTTTATCAAAGAAAGGTCCTCCTGAAGCAGTTAATAGTATTTTATCTATTGGATTGTTTTCTTCTCCGTTTAAACATTGCATAATTGCACTATGTTCACTATCAACTGTCAATAGCTGTGTATTACATTTTTTTGCTAAATTTATAATTATTTCTCCTGCTGTTACTAAGACTTCTTTATTTGCAAGTGCTACTCTCTTTGTATTTTTTATCATATTGTATGTAGGTTCTAAGCCCGCTATTCCAACTAAAGCTGAAACTGCAATATCAGAATCATCTAATTTAGATATTTCTTTCATGCCTTCTTCTCCATAATATACATCTAAATTAGGGAACATTTCCTTTAATACAGTAGCATTTTCTTTGCTTATAATGTATACATGCTTAGGGTTAAATATTTTTATTTGATCTATTAATTTACTTATATTTTTGCCTGCAACTAATGTATTTGCATAAAATATCTGTGGGTTTTCTTGTATTATCCTTAATGTTGTAGTACCTATTGAACCAGTTGAGCCAAAAACTGCAACGTTTTTCATTTACAAGCTTCCTCCTAATTCGTTTAATAACTTATCTAATGCTTTCCTTCTATTGCTTATTTTATTTTTCTCTTCTTGATCCATTTCTGCTAATGTTATTCCTTCTTCTGTTTCAAAGATATCATCATATCCAAATCCATTTTGTCCTCTTCTTGCTTCAGATATATATCCTTTTAGAATTCCTGTAAAGGTTTTTTGTTTTCCATCAGGTTGTACCAATGCAATACATGTAACAGATTGTGCTGTTCTATTTTCTTTTTTGATTCCTTTCATTTTTTCTATTATATAATTGTTCCTTTGATCTTGAGTCGCATCTTCTCCAAGAAATCTTGCTGTTTTCACTCCAGGAAATCCATTTAAAGCATCTATACATAAGCCACTATCATCTGCAATACATATTTTACCTGTAAGTTTTGATATTTCACTTGCTTTTTTTATTGCATTTCCTTCAAATGTATCTTTATCTTCAATTACTTCTATCTCTATTCCAGATTCTTTCAATGATAATATTTCATATCCATTTAGTATATCTTTAAGCTCTTTTACTTTTCCTTTATTATTTGTAGCTAGTATTATTGTTTCCATTTTTTCTCCTAATTTTATAAAGAATTTAATATATCATTTTTATTTTGAACACCTACAAATCTTTTTACTTGGTTTCCATTTTTAAATATTATTATTGTAGGAATACTCATAACATCATATTTTATAGCTAATTCTTGATTTTCATCTACATTTATTTTACCAACTACTATATTTTCATCTTGAGCTATCTCGTCTATTATTGGTGACATCATTTTACAAGGTCCACACCAATCTGCATAAAAATCCACTATTGCTGTTTTTCCAGCATTTAAAATTTCACTTTCAAAATTTTCTTCATTAATTTTCTTTACACTCATTTCTTATTCTCCTTTTCTTATATTTTTTATTATATCGAAAGCAGCTATCATCCCTTGATCTACTGCTTTCGCTATTTGTAATATCCCACCAACACAGTCACCGCAGGAATATAGTTTTTCTACATTTGTTTTCATATTATTATCTACAATTATTCTATTTTTATCTGTTAAAATTCCTAATTTTTTTGCAAACTCTGCACTTCCTGCAACACCTTCTGCAATAAATATTCCATCTATGTCAATTTTTGTATCGTCTGTAAAAACTATTTTTTCTACTTTCTGATTTCCTATGACTTTTTTTATTGGTTTTGTATTTATTTCTATATTATTGTATGCACTTCTATTTTCTCTAATGTCTTTTCCATTGGTCAAAATAGTTACTTTATTAACAATATTAATTAGATCTTCTAGTTCTGAGAATGCATAATTTCCGCTTCCTATTATTGCAACATTTTTTCCCCTATAAAAGAAACTATCACATATAGCACAATAACTTATTCCTTTTCCTTCAAATTCTTCTATTCCTTCTATATTTGGTTTATTCTTCTTTGCTCCTGTTGCTAATACAATATATTCCGTTTCATAGGTATTTTTATTTGTATAAACTTTAAATTTATGTTCTTTTTCTATTTTCAGCACTTCTTCTCTATTTACTACAATACCTAAATTTTTAGCTTGGTTAATTCCTGCATCATATAAAGCTTTTCCACTAATTCCATTCTCAAAACCATAATAGTTTTCAATTAAATCAGTTTTTTCTAGACTTGACTCTCCATTTTCAAGAATTAAGGTATCTATATTTGCTCTTTTTAAATATATCCCTGCTGTTATTCCTGCTGGTCCTGCGCCTATAATTATTACTCTATACATTTTCCACCTCCTTATTTTGTTTTATTTGTTTTAATGTATATTGTATAAATGCAAAAGATAATAGATATGGTATATACATTAGTATTAATTCATTACCTATAAATATCATAATATTTAGATACTGAAATACTAAGAATAGAATTATTACAAAAAATAACATAAATTTATTAGTACTGTTCATAGTTTTAAACCATATACTAAATATTATTGTAGTTGTTATTAAGAAAAATAGCAATAGATTAGAATTAATTGATATGCTAAAATTATTTAATATTATTGCCATAATTGTAGCGCTTGCAACCACAAATCCAGTTAATATACTAGATAATATTACTGGCCACTTAATATTTTTCTTCTTTTTACTAGTACCTTTTTTTAATATAAGATATACCACTATCCATATTGCTATTATTATAATTATAAATGTTATCATTATTTGTTTAACTGTGAATGTACCTAATAGCTTAATATCTTCTCTATTTTTTATAAAGCCCTGTTCTTTCTTTATATAATTTTTTAAATAATCTTTCTCTATAATTTTATTTGTTGCACTCATACTATCTTGGTTAAATAATATTCTTATATCTATTGGTTGATGAGGTTCTAAATCTTTTAATTTTATTTTTATTTCATTCCTATTTTTTTCAATTTCTGCATTATCTGAACCATATCCAAAAGTATAAATATCTTTATTAACAGAATTTAGTGGTAAAGTAATATTTATTCCTAAATTTTTAATATTTATATTCCAAATATCACTTATGAAGTTCCAGAATAATTCTGCTGTATCATTATATTTTGTAATTACATTTTCTAATGTATATTCATAAGTTACTGTTATGCTATCGTCTCTTATAGGTGAAAATACTTTTATATCATAATTATCTTCCTTTATTCTATATTCGTATATTCCACTTCTTCCATTTGTAGCAAATGCAACTCTTTCTTGTTCTTCTCCATTTACTTTAACTGAATTTAGTACTAATTTATCTGCAGAATTGTTAATGTTTATATCATTTCTTACATTTATATTTCTAGTTATTCCATTCATATACTCATCAGTTTTATATGTTATATTTTCTTGTACATTCATATTACCAGAATTAGTTACTTCACAATTTATTTCATAATTTTCAATCTCAATTGTTGCAAAACTTTTAATGTTAAATAATGCAATAAATACTACAGAAAAAAATATAGCTAACTTTACCTTTTTTTTCATTTGTATCCTCCTCAAAACTATTATTTCATTTTTTCTTTCATTCTAACCAAGGTATTTAAGGCATCGATTGGAGTTAATTCATTTAAATCGACCTTATCTAGTTCATGCGCTATTTCTGCTAATTTATAATTATACAAATCTAATTGTCCTGCTTGAACTTGTTTATTTTCTTTTTCTTGTTTCTTAGAGCCTAAAATACTTTTTCTCTCTAGCCCTCTTAGTATTTCATTTGCTCTTGTTAGGACATTTCTTGGAACCCCAGCTAATTTAGCTACGTGAATTCCATAACTTTCATCTGTACCCTGTGGTACTATTTTTCTTAAGAAAATTATATCTTCACCTTTTTCTTTTACTGCTATAGAATAATTTTTTATTCCTTCTATTCTATCTTCCAATTCTGTTAGTTCATGATAATGAGTTGCAAATAATGTTTTTGCTCCGCAATTTTCTTTGTTTGCAATATATTCAGCAACTGCCCAGGCTATTGAGAGTCCATCATATGTTGAAGTTCCTCTTCCTATTTCATCTAATATAATTAAACTTTTTTGAGTTGCTTCTTTTAATATTGTTGCAACCTCCATCATTTCTACCATAAATGTACTTTGCCCCATACTTAAATCATCAGATGCACCCACTCTAGTAAATATCTTATCCACTACTCCTATAGTAGCACTCTGTGCTGGAACAAAACTTCCACATTGTGCCATTAATGTAATTAATGCAACTTGTCTCATATATGTTGATTTACCTGCCATATTAGGTCCTGTAATTATTCCCAATCTATTTTTATCATTGTCTAAAAATGTATCATTTTGTACAAAACTTCCTGATGGTAGCATTTTTTCTATAACAGGGTGTCTTCCTCCTTTTATGTCTATAATATCTTCATTATTCACAATTGGCATACAGTAATTCATATCTTCTGCCACTGTTGCAAATGAAGTTAAAACATCTAGAGTTGCAATTACATTGGCAGATTGTTGTAATCTTTTTACATTTTTTGCTATTTCTTCTCTTACTTTTGTGAATTCATTATATTCTAAATTTACTACTTTTTCTTCTGCACCTAGTATTTGTTCTTCCAAATTTTTTAATTCTTCTGTTATGTATCTTTCACAGTTTGTTAAAGTCTGTTTTCTTATAAATCTATCTGGTACTTGATTTAAATATGATTTGGTTACTTCAATATAGTATCCAAATACCTTGTTGAATCCTACTTTTAGTGATTTTATTCCTGTTTTTTCTCTTTCATCCGCTTCAACTTGTAGAATCCAGTTTTTCCCCTCAGTTGTTGCTTTTTTTAGTTTATCAATTTCTTCATTATAGCCTAATTTTATTATTCCGCCTTCTTTTATTGACATTGGTGGATCTTCCACTATTGACTTATCTATTAATTCATATATATCTTTAAGATCATCTAATTTTTCATATAGTTCTTTTAATAGGTCTGATTTTGTATCTGATAGTATTCTCTTAATTTCTGGTAATTTCATTAAAGAATTCTTTAATGAAATCATATCTCTAGCATTTGCGTTTCCATAAGCTATTTTTCCTGATAGTCTTTCTATATCATATACTTTTTTTAAGTTATCTATTACTTCACCTTTTAATATTAAACTTTCTTTTAATTCTTTTACAGCACCTAGTCTTTTGTTTATTTCATTTGAATCTATTAATGGATCATTTAACCATCTTCTTAAATGTCTTCCTCCCATTGATGTACATGTTTTATCTAAAACCCACAAAAGAGTCCCTTTTTTGCTTTTATCTCTTATTTTTTCTGTTATTTCTAAGTTTCTTCTTGCATTTATATCTAATGCCATATATTTAGAAGTACTATATACAATAATCTTGTTTATATGTTGTAGGTTAGTCATTTGGGTCTCTTGTAAGTATGCAACTAAAGCATTACTACTAGCTATATATAGGCTTCCTGATTTAATATTTATATGCTTGTTATTTGTATCTACAATTGTAAATTTTTCTATTAATTCGTTTTCATCTAAGGAAAAAAATTTATCATTATATTTTGTTATATACAAATTAAATCTTTCTTTGATTTGTGCTATCTCTTTTTCAGATTCTGACATCATAGAATTTATAACTAATTCTGCTGGCATAAATCTTGCAATTTCATCTAAACACATAGCAAAATTATTTTCATCTTTTATTTCTGTACAATAAAAATCTCCAGTTGAAACATCGCATACACTTATTCCAAAATACATTCCATTTTTATATATACTCATTATATAGTTATTTTTTCTTTCTTCTAGCATATTTGATTCTATTAATGTACCTGGTGTTACAACTCTTATAACTCCACGTTTTACTATGCCCTTAGCTTCTTTTGGATCTTCTAATTGTTCGCATATCGCTACTTTATATCCTTTTGCAATAAGCTTTGAAACATACATTTCTGCAGCATGGAAAGGTACTCCACACATTGGAGCTCTTTGTTCTTGTCCACAATCTTTTCCTGTTAGAGTTATTTCAAGCTCTCTTGATGCTATAAGAGCATCATCAAAAAACATTTCATAGAAATCCCCTAATCTATAAAATAGTATACAATCTTTATATTGTTCTTTAGTCTCTAGATATTTTTGCATCATAGGTGAATATGATTCTGCCATTTTTTTGCTCCTTTAATTAATTTTCTATTATTCCTTTCAAATACCACATACATTCTGAATCTATTTTTATTTTTATCATTTTATTAATTAAGTCTTTACTTCCTTCAAATATAACTACTTTATTGCTATCTGTTCTTCCTGTCAGCATGTTTTTATTATTTTTACTTAATCCTTCTACTAGAACTTCTTGCACTGTTCCTACATATTTTTCATTGTTTTGTTGAATTTGACTCTCTACTAATGCCTTTAATCTATCAAATCTTTTATGTTTAATATCTTCTGGTATCTGGTTTTCCATTTTATCTCCCGGTGTTCCTACTCTTCTTGAATATATAAACATATATACTTGTTCAAATCCAACTCTTTTTACAACATCTAACGTGTCTTCAAAATCTTCTTCTGTCTCACCTGGAAATCCAACTATAATATCTGTTGATAATGTAAGATTAGGTATTTGTTTTTTCATTTTGTCTACTAATTCTAAATATTGATCTTTTGTATATTTTCTGTTCATTGCTTTTAATACTTGTGTACTTCCTGATTGTAATGGTAGATGTATTAATTTACATACTTTATTGCAATCTCTTATTGCTTCTATTACATCCTCTGTAAAATCCTTTGGGTGTGGAGATACAAATCTAATTCTCTCTATTCCATTTATTTTATTAATTTCTCTTAATAACTTAGCAAATGAATCTACCTCTCCATATTCTTCAATATTCACTTTTCTTACTCCTGTTTTCTCACTTCTTAAATATGAATTTACATTTTGCCCTAAAAGAGTAATTTCTTTATATCCTTCTTTTGCTAAGCCTTTAACTTCTGCAATTATGTCTTTTGGATTTCTGCTTCTTTCTCTTCCACGTACATATGGTACTATACAATAACTACAAAAATTATTACATCCATTCATAATTGTAACTGATGCTTTTATTTGACTATCTCTTTTAATTGGTAATCCTTCATATACTTCTCCATCTATATCTATTATATCTTTTATTTTTTCTCTTTTTGTTAATGTTTCATATAAGTCTTTTGGAAAATTTTGCAATGTATGTGTTCCAAATATTATATCTACATATGGATAACTTTGTTTGATTTTCTCTGTTATATGTTCTTCTTGCATCATACATCCACCTATAGCTATAACTATATTTCTTGTATTCTTAATTCTTTTTAATTCCCCTAACTTTCCAAATAATTTATCTTCTGCATTTTCTCTTACACAACAAGTATTAAATAATGCTAGATCTGCTTCATTTAAATTGTCTATAGCTTCATATCCCATTTTATCTAACATTCCACAAAGTTTTTCTGAATCGTTTTCGTTAAGTTGACAACCCATTGTTAGAATATTATATTTTAATTTATTTCCCTTATTTATTTCTTTTACTTTTTCTATATATTGTAATTGTTTTTCTATTTCTTGTTTCACTATATATTCCTCCAAATTCTTATACATTTTATTATATTTATAGCTATTTTTCAAGTATTTTTAGGGATTAT
>CALXZQ010000042.1 GCA_944393275.1 uncultured Clostridia bacterium | reverse complement strand
CTTAGTTTTCCCGTTCCTTTTCCGTGAATGATTCGAACATTTTCTAATTTTGCTAAGAAACAATCATCTAAGAATTTATCAATAACAAAAATTGCTTCATCTACAGTTTGACCAATAACGTTTATTTCATGAGAGGCACTCTTAGATTTTAAATTTAAGTTTTTATTTGAATTAGAGGAAACATCTTTTTTAGGTTTTGAAATCGACTGTGATAGTACATTAATATTTACTTTAGTTTTTATATTTCCAATTTGTACTTGTACATTATTGCTTTTATCTGGAAGAGAAAGTACTGTAGCATCCTGCATAAGTGTATTTACATATACCTGCATACCAATTTTTATATCTTCTCTTTTTAAGGATCCCTCAGGAATAACGGTATTTATATTATGTGAGTTGGTCTTTTTTAAGGAGTCATTCAAAGAGTTTCTAAGGTTATGTAGTTTTTTTACCTCATCACTATTTTCATATATAGAATTCATCTCTTTTATAATTTGAGAAGCAGTATCCTTTGCATCAGATAAAATTTGTCTAGCTTCTAGTTTAGCATTTTCAATTAGTTCTTTTTCTTTTTGTTTTACATCAGAATTATCTTTTTCTAATTCTGATTTTAAGGATTTAATTTTTTCTAAATTCTCTTCTATTTCTTGCTTTTCTTCTTCAATTTTTAATTTATTATCATAAATTCCTTTTAGTATATCTTCAATTTGAATGGTGTCATTGTTCATAAATTCAGATGCTCTATTTATTATGGATTCATCTAATCCAAGTCTTTTACTTATAGCGAAAGCATTACTTTTTCCAGGAACCCCTATTAATAATTTGTATGTAGGTTTTAGATTTTCTACATCAAATTCTTGACTTGCATTTTCAAATCCATTATGAGATAAAGCATAATTCTTTATTTCAGGATAATGTGTTGTAGCGATTGTTAGTGTTCCTTTATTAAATAGATTTTCTAAAATACTTATGGCTAAGCTACTTCCATCAATAGGATCTGTACCAGAGCCTAATTCATCTACTAATACTAAGCTATTAGAAGTTGATTTATTTATAATATCTATAATATTAATAATATGTGAAGAGAAGGTACTTAAAGAAGCTTGAATACTTTGTTCATCGCCAATGTCTGCGAATATATTATCAAAAATATAGATACTACTATTTTCACTAGCTGGAATATTTAGACCACTCATAGCCATAAGAGTAAGAAGCCCCGTTGTTTTTAATGTTACAGTTTTTCCACCAGTATTAGGACCAGTAATAACTAATGTATTAAAGTCTTTTCCTAGTGTTAGTGTTATTGGAACAACTAAGTTTTTGTTTATTAAGGGATGTCTTGCTTTAATCAAACTTATATATTTTTCATTATTTAATATAGGTTTATTAGCATCAATATCAATTGAATAGCTAGCTTTAGCAAAAATAAAGTCTAATCGTCCAATTAATCTGTTATTATTTTCTAAATTAGAAGATAGAGGAGCTAAAAGATTTGTAAGTTCGGCTAATATCTTTTCGATTTCAACATTTTCTTCTATTTTTAAATTATTAATTTCATTATTTAATTCAAATACACTTAAAGGTTCTATAAATAGAGTAGAACCACTACTAGACATATCATGGGTAAACCCTTTTATATAAGAGCGATATTCTTCTTTAACAGGAACAACATATCTATCGTTTCTAATTGTAACAACTGGATCCTGAAGATATTTTGAATAAGTATTCGAATGTATAAGATTATTTAATTTATCCTTTATATCTTGCTCTAGTTTTTTTCTACTTCTTCTAATGGCTGCTAGCTTAGGAGAAGCATTATCTGAGATAGTATTCTCATCTATAATTGTATAAAAAATTTTTCTTTCTATATTTTCATTTGTATATAAAGAAGAAAAATAGTTTTTTAGAATAGGAAAATCATTTAAAACTACAGTATCTTCTGAATAGAAATACTCATATAATTCTCTTGACATCTTTAGGATTCTTGCAAGCTCTAACAAAGCCTTAGAAGAAAGAATGATATTTCCATCTAAAGATTTGAGCCATACATTTATATTCTCAATTGAAGATAGAGGAGGAGTACCTTTTTTATATCTTAAGCTAACTGCCTCGTTTGTTTCATCTAAGAGTTTTTGAGCCTTTTCTTTCTCTATGCAAGGCATTAAATTAAAACATATATCTTTTCCGATATATGTTTTACAATATGCAGATAAAATATCTAATATCTTATTATACTCTAACTTGTTCAGATACTTCGGATTCATTAATAACAAACCTTCTTTTTCCAAGTATATCGTATTTGTCAAATACAGATTTTATTTTAGACGTGCTCAAACCAATAGTAGAATCATAATCACCATCGAAGCCTTTTAAGTAATCCTTGCCAATTCCTTGAACAGCATAAGCTCCTGCTTTATCTAGTGGCTCACCAGTATTTACATAGTGTAATATTTCTTGATATTCCATAGGCTTAAAATATACAGTAGTTTTATCAAAAAAAGTTTCTATTACAATAGAATGTTCTTTTTTCATTATTAGACAAGTTCCTGTATATACTTCGTTAGAATTATTTTGTAGAGCTTGTAACATTCTTATAGCATCATTTCTATCCTTAGGTTTTCCTAATATTTTGCCATTAAAATAAACAATAGTATCAGCGCCTACTACAGTAAATTCTTTATCATCTTTTTTATAAAATCTATTAAATACATCTAAGGCCTTTCCTTCAGCAAGCTTCTTTACTAATTTTTCTGGGTTATGTTCAGTTTCTTTCAATTGAGTTTCGTCAAAATTACTAGGAATAGTTGTAAAATTACTTACTATTTTTCTAATTAATTGCTGTCTTCTAGGTGAAGAAGAAGCTAAAATGATTTCCATTTTCTTATCGTCCTTTCATTATGAAATAATCTAGAAAGAGTATAACACACTTTATTTATAATGTAAAACATTTTATTATAAGCTTATTGCGTTTAAAAGTTCAATATGATAAAATATCGTATATAAAAATGCTTGAAACAGGCATATTTAAAGACTTTGGGTAAAATGGAGGACAATAAATGGCACAAGATAATATTAGAAATTTTAGTATAATAGCCCATATAGATCATGGAAAATCAACTTTGGCAGATAGACTAATTGAACTTACAGGTGTTTTATCTAAAAGAGAAATGGAATCACAAGTCTTAGATAATATGGATATAGAAAAAGAGAGAGGAATTACAATAAAATCTCAAGCTGTAAGAATGAATTATAGAGCCAAGGATGGAAAAGAATATATATTAAATTTAATAGATACACCTGGTCATGTAGATTTTAATTATGAGGTATCAAGAAGCTTAGCGGCATGTGATGGTGCTGTTTTAGTAGTAGATGCAAGCCAAGGGGTAGAAGCACAAACATTAGCTAATGTATATTTAGCGATAGATAATAATCTAGAAATATTGCCTGTAATAAATAAAATAGATTTACCAAATGCAAGACCAGAAGAAGTAAAAAAAGAAATAGAAGATATAATTGGAATACCAGCAGAAGATGCACCTTGTATATCTGCAAAATCTGGATTGAACGTAGAAGAAGTTTTAGAAAGAATTGTAAAAGATATTCCCGCACCATCAGGAGATGAAAAAGCACCACTAAAATGTTTGATATTTGATTCGTTTTATGACAATTATAAAGGAGCAGTAAGCTATGTAAGAGTAAGAGATGGAAATGTAAAAGTTGGAGATGAAATATATTTAATGGCAGCAAAAAAGACTTTTACTGTTACAGAAGTAGGATATTTTGAACCAGGAACATATCTTCCAGCTAAAGAGCTTAAAGCGGGAGAAGTAGGATATATTGCAGCAAGTATAAAAAATTTATCAGATATACGAGTGGGGGATACAATTACATTAAATAATAACAGAGCAAAAGAGCCTCTTCCAGGATATAAGGCTGTAAATCCAATGGTATATTGTGGATTGTATCCAGTAGATGGAAGTGATTATGAAAATTTAAAAATAGCACTAGAAAAACTTAAATTAAATGATGCAGCACTTCAATATGAAGCAGAAACATCAACTGCATTAGGATTTGGATTTAGATGTGGATTTTTAGGACTACTTCATTTAGAAATAATAGAAGAAAGATTAGATAGAGAATTTAATTTAAGTTTAATTACAACTTCGCCTTCTGTTATATACAAAGTATATAAAACAAATGGAGAAGTAATAGAACTATACAATCCTGCAGACCTTCCACCATCACAAGAAATATCATATATGGAAGAGCCTTTTGTTACAGCTGAAATATTAACTCCAAAGGATTATGTGGGTAATATAATGAAGATATGCCAAGATAGACGAGGAATATATGTTGATATGAAATATCTTGATGCAAACAGAGTAACAATAATATATGAATTACCATTAAATGAAATAATATATGACTTCTTCGATAGTCTAAAATCTAAAACAAAGGGATATGCTTCATTTGATTATGAGTTTAAAGAATATAGAAGATCAGAGCTTGTAAAATTGGATATACGTGTAAAAGAAGAGACTGTAGATGCATTATCATTTATAGTTCATAAAGATTCTGCCTATGAAAGAGGCAAGAAAATGGTAGAGAAGTTAAAAGAAGTAATACCAAGACAATTATTTACAATTCCACTTCAAGCTGCAATAGGTGGAAAAATAATAGCAAGAGAAACAATTTCAGCTATGAGAAAAGATGTGCTTGCAAAATGTTATGGTGGAGATATAACAAGGAAGAAAAAACTTCTTGAAAAACAAAAAAGAGGTAAAAAGAAAATGAGACAGATAGGAAATGTTGAAATACCACAAGAAGCATTTTTATCTATATTAAAATTAGATGATGAATAATATAATTGGAGGAAAAACTATTAAGAGAGAAAAAAGAACAATTCAGTTAATTAATCAATATGAAGAAGAGGAGATATTATGAAAGAAAACAATGAGCCTTATGCAGACCAAGTTGAAGGAAGAAATGCAGTATTAGAATTATTAGAAAGTGGAAAAGATATTAATAAAATATTTATAGCAAAAGGAGAAAAACATGGATCCATAAATAAAATTATGGCTCTAGCAAAAGAAAATAAAGTAATAATAGTAGAAAAAGATAGAAAAAAAATGAATGCGATGGCACAGACGCAAAATTATCAAGGAGTAATAGCAATAGTACCACCATTTCAATATTGTGAAATAGAAGATATTCTTATGGAAGCAAAAAATAAAAATGAAGATGCATTTGTGTTAATATTAGATGGTATTGAAGATCCACATAATCTAGGGGCAATAATTAGAACTGCAGAAACAGCAGGAGTTCATGGGATAATAATACCAAAAAGAAGAGCTGCTAGTGTAAATAGTATAGTAAATAAGACTTCAGCAGGAGCAGCAAGCTATATGAAAATAGCTAGAGTAAATAATATAAATGAAGCAATAGTAACTCTAAAAGATAATGGGCTTTGGATATGTGGAACAGATATGGATACAAAAACATATTATTATGATCAAGATTTAAAAGGACCACTTGCAATAGTAATAGGTAGCGAAGGAACAGGAATAAGTAGATTAGTCAAAGAAAATTGCGATTTTTTAGTTAAGATACCAATG
The DNA here is from genome assembly GCA_944393275.1 of uncultured Clostridia bacterium. Lineage (GTDB taxonomy): Bacteria > Bacillota > Clostridia > TANB77 > CAG-508 > Merdicola. Next base: position 4,664 of record CALXZQ010000042.1, on the reverse strand, counting down.
AAAGGAAAGATAACTTCTTTAAATGCATCTGTTTCAGCAGGAATAGTTATATATGAAGTAGTTAAACAAAGATTAAAGTAACAAAAGAGGGGGAATATAATAATGATGACAAGGAAAAAAAGGATATTAATTATATTAATATTACTTTTGGCAATAGTAGGTATATTTAGTGGATTATATGCATTATTATTTTTCAAAACAGATTTATTAAAATCAGATAGAGATTTATTTTATACATATTTAGGAAAAAATATTGATATTCTGGATGTAATAGATGACGAATGGATTACTAAATATGAAGAAAGAACTAAAAATACAAAATATGATAATGAAGGGCAAATATCTTTTGAAATCTCTGATGAGAATGATGGATCAGACATAAACAAATTAATTAATAATGGAAAAATACAATTTAAAGGAGTAACAGACACAGTAAATAAAAAAGCATTTCAAGATATAAAACTAATGTATTCAAATGAAGAAGAGGAAAAAGAATTATTTAATTTAAAATTTTTAAAAGAACAGGATTTATATGGATTAAAATCAGATGAAGTAGTTATAAAGTATATATCAATAGAAAATAATGATATTTATGAATTGCTAAATAGATTAGGCAAGAGCAATACATATAATATTGCTAATAAAATTGAAAAATATGATATAAATAGAATATTAAATATGTCAGAAGAGACAAAAGAAGAAATTATACAAAAGTACATGGATGTATTAAAAGAACAAATACCATCAAATAAATTTACAAAAGAAAAGGATATTATAATTAACAGAAATGATCAAGAATATACAACTAACAAATATACTTTGAAATTAACAGGAGATGAAGAAATAAATATAAAAGTTAAATTATTAGAAACATTACTAAATGATGAAAATATTTTACAAGAAGTAAATAAAATACAACAAAAAAATGATGAAAATATAACAGTACTAAAAACAAAGATACAAGATCAAATAAATGATATAAAAAGACAACCATCAAATTCAAATATTATATTTGAATTATCTGTTTATGAAGCAGAAGGAGAATTAATAAGAACAGAATTAATAAAACCTGAATTAACACTAAGAATAGAAAATGTTAATACTAAAAATAATCAAACAGTAACAATAACAAATACAGAAACTAGCAATGGAACAATTGTAACCACATATAAATTAAATAGGCAGACATTTACCAATATTAGTCAAATATCTTTAGAATATAATGTGACAGAAAACTCAAGACAAGCCACTAATATATTAATCAATATAAAAAATGAGATAAAAACAGGAGATGAAATAGATACTACAATAGAAGCAGAAATAGAAGATGATTTAGGAAATAAAAAAATTCAATATAATAATTTGAAAAAATTTAATACATCTTCAGAAATAGAAAGTTTAAGAGATGATACAGTTATTTTAAACAATATGACATTAGACTATAACAGAAGCACAATTGAAGCGATAAAAGAAAGATTAGATTCAATATTTAAACAAAGGATGGAAGAAAACGATTTAGATCCAGAATCTATTAAACATGACTGGGAATTAGCATTAAAGAAATATAAAGAAAAATTTAATAGAGATGAATTTGAAAAACAAATTCAAAGATCGTTAAATTATATTAAACAAGATGCACTAGTAGATGCAGAATATATCCAGGAACTAGAGAAAGCAAAAACAGAAGAAGAAAAAAGATTAGTAAAACAAAGAAAACTAGTGCAAAGATTGATAGAATTCGGAATGGATGCTTCAATGGATGAAGAAGAAGGAAAAGTTTATATAGATAGTGGTTATGATTATAATTATGTATATTATATAGACTATGATAACTATACAGTAACAAGATCAGAATAGTAAAAAAATAATTGACAAATTTTTCATAAAATGTTAAAATATTTATCTGTAAGCCGCCTAGGTCGGGTAACTAAATATTAGCATTTGTCTAATTACCTTGAATTTATGCTTAGCGAGTATACAAATTAGAGGAGGTGCACTTTAGATGTACGCAATAATTGAAAGTTGTGGAAGGCAATATAAAGTAGCAGAAGGAGATGTAGTATTTTTCGAAAAATTAGATACTGAAGAAGGAAAGAAAGTTACTTTTGATAAAGTAATATTAGTATCAAATGATGGAAAAGTACAAATAGGAAATCCTTATGTTAAAGGTGTAAAAGTAGAAGGAAAAGTTGCTGCACACGGAAAAGGAAGAAAAATTGTTGTTTTCAAATATAAAGCTAAAAAGAATTATAGAAGAAAACAAGGACATAGACAACCATATACAAAGGTTGAAATAACTTCAATTAAAACAGCTGCTAAAAAAGCTGAAAAAGAAGAAGTTGCAGAAAAAGTAGAAGCTTAATTTTAAAATTAAATATATAATTTAAAAAACGAAAGGAGTGAAAGACATGGCTCATAAGAAAGGTCAAGGTAGTGTTAAGAATGGTAGAGATAGTGAATCAAAACGTCTTGGTGTAAAAAGAGCTGATGGACAATTTGTTTTAGCAGGAAATATCCTAATAAGACAAAGAGGAACAAAAGTACATCCAGGAACTAATGTTGGTATAGGAAGCGATGACACTTTATATGCACTAGTGAATGGTATTGTTAAATTTGAAAGATTAGGTAGAGATAAAAAGAAGGTAAGTGTTTACCCAGAAGAAGTTAATGCTTAAAATAAATTTTAAGAACAAGATATGCTCTTGTTCTTTTTTATTTTAGAAAAATAACTTTGTAATTGTAAAATAAGCATAATTGTAGTATAATCTAAAAAGAAATTTTAAAATAAAGGAGAATTGCAAAAGTGGAAAAGAAAAGAATTGTAACAGGTGATAGACCAACAGGAAGGTTACATATAGGACATTATTTTGGCTCACTAAAAAAGAGGGTAGAAATGCAAGATAGTGGGAAATATGAACCATATATATTAATTGCAGATGTTCAAGCTTTAACAGATAATTTTAATAACCCTGAAAAGGTAAGAAAAAATGTAAGAGAAGTAGCAATGGACTATTTATCTATTGGAATTGATCCTGAAAAAACTACTATATATATTCAATCAATGATTCCAGAAGTAGCAGAATTAACAGTGTTTTATTCAAATTTAGTAACAATAGCAAGACTTCAAAGAAATCCTACGGTTAAAACTGAGATTGCTCAAAAAAAAGAATTATTTGGAGAAAGTGTAACATATGGATTTTTAGGTTATCCTGTAAGTCAAGCTGCAGATATAACAGCACTTGGAGGAGAATTAGTTCCAGTAGGAGAAGACCAAGAACCATTAATAGAACAATGTAGAGAAATTGTAAGAAAATTCAATAGTATATATGGAAAAGTTTTAGTAGAACCACAAATTGTTCTTTCAGAAGGAAAAAGAATAAAAGGATTAGATGGAAATGAAAAAATGGGTAAATCATTGGGAAATGCAATTTATTTATCTGATTCAGAAGAAGAGATAACTAAAAAAGTAATGAGTGCAGTTACTGATCCTAATAGAATAAGGAAAGATGATTTGGGTAATCCAGATAAATGTATGGTATCATATTATCACAACTTATTTACAGATAAAGAAGAGTATAAAACAGTATGTAGTGAATGTAAAGCAGGAGCAAGAGGTTGTGTTGCATGTAAAAAACAATTAGCTAAAAATATAATAGAATATTTAAGACCTATGAGAGAAAAAAGAGCATATTATGAAGAACATCCAGAATTAGTAGATAAAATTTTAATAGAAGGAACAGCTAAAGCAAGAAAATTAGCAAAAGAAGTTATGAAAAATGTAAAACAAGCTATGAAATTAGATTATTTCGAAGAAAAATAAAATTATATAAATATTAAAAGGAGATTTTTATGTTTGTAGATTATACAAAAATTTATATAAAATCTGGGGATGGCGGAAAGGGAGCAATAACCTTTAGAAGAGAAAAATATGTGGCCTCAGGGGGACCAGATGGTGGAGACGGAGGAAAAGGTGGAGACATATATTTTATGGTTGACCCAGATGCAAATACATTAGTAGATTTTAGATATAATAGAAGATTTCAGGCTCAAAATGGACAAGATGGAAGCGGGTCTCACTGTACTGGAAAAAGTGGAGAAGATTTATATATAAAAGTGCCATTAGGAACAATAGTAAAAGATGCAGAAACAGGAGATGTAGTTGCTGACTTATCTAAACCGGGACAAGTAGAATTAATATTACCAGGAGGTCGTGGAGGAAAAGGAAATTCTCATTTTGCAACCTCAACAAGACAAGCACCAAGATTTGCAGGGAGTGGTGAAAAAGGAATAGAAAAAGAAGTGATTTTAGAACTTAAATCATTAGCTGATGTTGGATTACTTGGGTTCCCAAATGCAGGGAAATCAACATTCTTATCAGTAGTAACTGCAGCAAGACCTAAAATTGCAAATTATCAGTTCACTACGTTAAATCCAAATTTAGGTGTGGTAAAAACCGATATTGGAGAAAGCTTTGTAATTGCAGATATTCCAGGAATTATAGAAGGAGCTAGTGAAGGAGTAGGACTTGGAATTCAATTTCTAAGACATGTAGAAAGAACAAGATTATTATTGCATTTAATAGATGTTTCAGGAGTTGAAGGAAGAAATCCTGTAGATGATTTTTATGCTATTAATAAAGAACTTAAAAAGTATAGTGAAAAACT
>CALXZQ010000041.1 GCA_944393275.1 uncultured Clostridia bacterium | reverse complement strand
ATTTTTATTGTTTTTAAGTATATAATTTTGTCAAATATTTTTATATAGGTGATTTAAGTGAATAAGCATGATTTATATAATTTAACAAAACCACAAGAATCGATTTGGATATCTGAAAAATTTTCTAATACACCCGCAAATAATATAATGGGTACAGCTTATTTTAATAGCAGTATTGATATATTATTATTAAAAAAAGCAGCACATAATAATGTTCAAAATAATCAAGCTTTAAGAACTAAACTAATATTAAATAACGATTCTGGTATGCCTCAACAATATTTTGATAATTCTGAGGAATTTGATATACCTGTCATAGACTTTTCTTCAAAAACTATGGCAGACTTTAAACAGCTACAAAAAGACTTTGCTCAAAAGCGTTTTAATTTGATAGAAAATTTTCTTTTTGACTTTATTATTGTTATTCTACCAAATGATGAAATTTCTTTTATAGGAAAATTCCATCATCTAATTGCTGACGCTTGGTCTTTAGGTTTATTTATGGACAATCTTGCAATCAATTATACTCGTTTAGCTGATAATAGTTTTAATTTCAATTTAATTTCAAATAATTACACAAACTTTATTGACCGTGAAAAGAAATATATATCTTCTGATTCTTATAATAAAAACAAACTTTTTTGGTCAAATATCTTAAAAAATACAAATCCAATAAATATAAAAAACAAACTTCAAAATTCATATAAAGCAAACAGAGTCTCTTTTGACTTTACAAAAAGTGATTCTTTATGTCTTGACCAATTTTGTAAAACTCATAATATTTCTCCTTATATATTATTCTTATGCGCTCTTCAAATTTATTTATATAGAACAACTATGCAAAAAGATTTTAGTATTGCATCACCTATCTTAAATAGAGCTGCAAAGGAAAAATTTATTATTGGTATGTTTGTTAATATGATATCTATACCTATGCATACAAATCCTGATTGTACTATAGCAGATTTATTAAATTCTATTTCAAGCAATATGTTTTCTTGTTTAAAAAACTCTAAATATCCTTATATGGATTTACTAAATGATTCGGCATCTTCTCAACGCTATAATATTGTATTTTCTTTTCAAAATATGAGACCTAATAATAATATTGAAAATTTAGTTAAATATCATTTAGAATGGAATTTTTCGGATTATAGCTTTGACGATTTAGTCATAAATGTAACTGACATTAATAATAACGGAACATATTCAATCGAATATGATTATCTTGTAAATATATTTGATGAATCTGAAATTAAATATATTCACTCTCGTATTTATGCTATCTTAAAAGAAATAATTAATAATACAGATACCAAAATTTCAGATATACAAATAATAAATGATAACGAAAAAGAAAAAATTTTATCATTTTCATCAGGTAATACTCTTAATTATGATAAATCTTTAACCGTAGTTAAATTATTTGAACAAACAGTAAAAAAACACCCTAATGAAATAGCTCTAGCACATGCAAACACTTCTTTGACATACACTGAACTATGTAATATGTCAAATATAATTGCAAAGGCTATACATGAAAAGGATTTATATAACTGTCGAATAGCCATTATGTGTAGAAAATCTATCTTTATGGTAGCATCCTTACTTGGCATAATGAAAAGTGGAAATTGCTATATACCAATAGATCCAGAGTATCCGGAAGAAAGAATAAACTATATTATGGAAAATTGCAATTGCAAACTATTAATAACTACTTCAGATTTACAAGAACAAGTTTCTTGCAATTCAAAAATTATATTAAATAACTTAGATTTTAGTAAACAAATTAATTTTGAAGATAAATCATTACCTGATAATCTAGCATATATGATATACACATCAGGGACAACAGGCAATCCTAAAGGTGTTAAAATAAAACATAAAAACATTGTAAATACACTTCTTTGGAGAAAAAATTATTATAAATTTTCTACTAAAGATGCAATTTTACAAATACCATCATTTTCTTTTGATAGTTCTGTTGAAGATATATTTACACCATTAATATCTGGTTCAAAATTAGTAATACCAACATCTAGTAAAATTGATATTAATTCGATTAGTGAAGATATAGAAAAAAACAAAGTAACTCACTTTTTAGTTGTTCCTAGTTTATACAAAGTTCTATTGCATGAAAAATATGATTGCTTAAAATATCTATCAATAGTAACAATTGCAGGCGAAAGTTTTCCTTCTACATTGTTAGGCGAGCATTTCGAGAAGCTACCTAATGTACGTATAGTAAACGAATATGGGCCTACAGAAAACAGCGTGTGTTCAACATATTATGAAATGACCAAAGAAGATAATACTATTTTTATAGGGAAAGCAATAGATAATTGTTATACATATTGCTTAGATGATAACTTAAACTTACTACCAATTGGTATTGATGGCGAATTATATGTATCAGGTCCTGGAGTATCGGATGGTTATTTTAATAAAGATGAACTTACTAAAGAACGTTTTATAGAAAATCCATTTGTAAAAAATTTAAAAATGTATAAAACTGGAGATATTGTGCGATTACACGAAAATGGTTTATTAGAATTTATAGGAAGAAAAGATAATCAAGTAAAACTACATGGTTTTCGTATAGAATTAAATGAAATCGAAAAAGTAATATTAGATTGCCCTGAAATAAAGGATGTAAAAGTACTAATTAAAGAATTAAAAAAAGACAAAAACTCACTTATTGCTTATATAATTTCAGATAATCCTAATCTTAATATAAATGATATTTATTATGCCATAAGAAAAAAGTTACCATATTACATGATACCTACAATAATGCAAATTGAAAAATTTCCATTAACACCTAATGGGAAATTAAATACTAATAAATTGCCTATTCCAAACATAATAAAAAAATCAACAGCTAAACCTGAAAGTGAGTTAGAATATAAAATTTTAGAAGTATGTCAAAAAGTTTTAAAAAATAGTGATTTAGGAGTTGAAGATGATTTATTTATAGATGCAGGAGCTGATTCTTTAAACATATTAACCATAAGTTCTAAATTATTCTCTGCAAATATTAATATAGGAATACAATCTTTTTATAAATATCCTTCTGTTAGGCAGTTATGTAAATTTTTATCTTCAAGAGAATATGGAGCTAAAACCTCTAAAAAAAATATAATAGAACCTCCACATACTGAGTTTGACATTAATTTATTTAAAGATTCACTTTATTTTAAATATAATAACATTTTTTTAACTGGTGTAACAGGTTTTTTCGGTGCTCACACATTATATCAATTATTGCAAAATACCAAATGCTTTATATATTGTTTAGTCAGAAAAAAATATAATAAATCTGCTAAAGATAGAATTATTAATATATTAAACTATTATTTTGGTGAAAGTTTCTATAATAATTACAAAAACAGAATTGTAATAATTGACGGCGAATTAGATATTGATAATTTTGGTTTGTCAAATTATGATTATTCAAATTTACAAAAAGAAATTGATTGTGTTATTAATACCGCTGCAATAACAAAACATTATGGTTCAGCTAACATATTCTACAAAGAAAATATTAAAACAGTTAAAAACCTAATAAAATTTTGTATTAATAAAAATATACTATTTAATCATATATCAACAACTACAGTTAGTGGAAACTTTTTAGTATCAAATAATTTATCATGTAATTTTGATGAAAATAGTTTTTATATAGGGCAAAATTATGAGGATAACATGTATGTATTCAGTAAATTTGAGGCAGAGAGATTAATCCTTGAAGCAGAAAAAAATGGCTTAAAAGCAAATATTTTTAGACTTGGAAATTTAATGGCACGCCATTCTGATGGACAATTTCAAAAAAACAAATTAGATAATGCTTATTACTGCAGATTAATAGCTTTAGCCAAATTAGGATGTTTACCTAATACATTAATAAATCAACAACTTGAATTTACACCTATTGATGATGCCTCATTAGCAGTTGTAAAATTGTTAACTATACCAAATTTATCTAACAAAATTTTTCATATATTTACTAATAAACTAATTAGTATAAATGTGCTTTTAAATGTACTTTCAAGACTAGGTAATAATTGCAGGTTTGTAGACTATGATGATTTTATGAAAATATTATATTCAAAAGAAAATGAAAAATTGCTTGCTTTAATAGTATCTGATATTAATGAAAATAATAAAATAAATTATGCTTCTGAAATTAATATTAAACATGAAATTACAAATAAATACCTTGAAAAGTTAGGCTTTTCATGGCATAATATAGATACACAATATTTGTTAAATTTTTTTGAAAAAAACAATTTTGTTAATGATTTAAAATAATTAACTTGGAGGCTAATCATGAGTGAAATTAATACTCACAAAAAAGAAAACATAAGATTTAAAATTATATTAACCTATGCAATAGCTATTGCTATTGCAGGTTTAATATTCTATTTTATAATTCCTTCTTTATTAAATTATGGTCCTGATACAATAAATACTAATTTTGATAAAACAGTATCAGGAGGACTTTACTATTATCAACAAGTACTATTAGTAGTATCATCATTAATAGCTATAGTGTCCCTTATACTTTTTATATCATTAAAAGATTTAGATAATTATAAAATATATAAACACAAAGCACAAACAGATAAATCTTATGAAAAAACTCTACTTTCAATAAAAAAATTGTGTTTAAGTTTACCAAATACAATATTAAATATTTTTATTATTGTTCCACTGATTTGTGCTTTTATTGTTTTATTTATGCAAACTTCATTTTTAACTTCTTCTGATTTTAAATTAGTATTAGTTATATTTATATTATCTACACTAACAATTTCTATTACTAATATATATATAAGAAAAATTTTATCAAAAATACTTATAGATTTAGAAAATATTAGTACCTGTAAGATAAAAGAAACAAGCATAAAAAAAAGACTTCTACTGCAAATAATACCAATAATGTCTGTTTGCGTAGTATTTACATATTTGGCTATTTCTTCTATATATGAGAGAAATAATGCCAATTTATTGTCAAATCACTATAAAGTACAATTTACTGCTCAAATAAATTCATTAAAAATTTCAAATAGCAATGATTTAATACAAGCTTTAAAGAATATAAACTTATATTCAAATGACCATATTTTATTTATAACGGATTCTAATATTAATTTTATTTATCAAACTGGTGAAGTAAGTGAATTCTTTAAAAAATATGCTAAAGAACTCTCTTTAAAAAATGATAATATAATATATGACTATTATGGTACTGCTGCTCAAGGACTTTTGTTTCCGATTCATACTGATGACGGTTTATACTATGTAGGTGTACATTATACAATATATTCTCAAGAGACAGTTATATTTATTGTAACTATCTTAATAATACTAACATTCATATGTTTTTTGATATTATATGCTTCTGCAAATGAATTATCAAAAAATGTAGAAACAGTAGTAGATTCACTTGAAAAAATAAGTAACGATTCACATTTTACAAGAAAAGTATTATATGTTACATCTACTGATGAAATTGCAAAACTAATTATGTCATATAACAAAATACAATCACTTACTTCCAAACATTTAGAGCAAATACATAATAATCAAAATATGTTAATGGAAAGAGAACGTCTAGCTTCTTTAGGACAATTAATTGGAGGAATTGCACACAACTTAAAAACTCCGATAATGTCAATTTCAGGTGCTGCTGAAGGTTTAACAGATTTAATAAAAGAATACGATGAATCCATAGGAGACCAAGAAGTTACATTTGATGATCATCACGCAATAGCAAAAGATATGTACGATTGGGTAAGCAAAATTAAATCTTATACAGAATATATGTCAGATGTAATTACAGCCGTTAAAGGTCAAGCTGTTTCCTTATCTGAAAATGAAGCTACTTCATTTGATATAGATGAACTTGTAAAAAGAGTAAATATACTCATGAAACACGAATTAAAACATTCATTAACTAGTTTAAATATAAATATTAATGTAGATAAATCTACCACACTTCATGGAGATATTACAAGTTTAGTACAAGTTATTAATAATATGATTTCTAACAGTATTCAATCATATAATGGTGAGCCTAATAAAGATATAGATTTAATAATAGATAAAAAAGATAACAATATTGTAATATCTATAAAAGACTATGGGCCAGGTCTTCCAAAAGTAGTTAAAGATAAATTGTTTAAAGAAATGATAACAACTAAAGGAAAAAATGGTACAGGACTTGGTTTATTTATGTCATATTCTACAATTCGAGCACACTTTAATGGAAATATAACATTTGAAACTGAAGAAGGAAAAGGAACAACATTTAATATTATACTTCCTCTATTGTAGTATTAGTTACTATATTCTAGCTAATTTAATGCTATGAAATGTATATTTTAATAAACTATAATGTATACTTTAACCGTTTTTATACTTTTTGACAAAATCTCTTGATTTTTATAAAAAGTATTTATATAATAAGACATATTTAATTAAAAAGGGTGATATTATGAGAAAAAATGAACATATAGCTCAATCAAATGGTTATAAAATTATCGCTGTTGATGATGAAGAGGGAATAGTAGATTCTCTTTCTATCTTCTTAAAAAGATCAGGTTATGAGTTTACTGGAGTAACTAACCCATTAGAAGCCATAGAAAAAGTAAAAAATGAACATTTTGATTTGATGATTCTAGACTTCATAATGGATCCTATTCATGGTGATAAAGTTGTTGAAGAAATACGTAAATTTAATAAAGAACTATATATTCTATTGCTTACAGGTCATAAAGATTTAGCTCCACCTCTTGAAACAATTAGGAAATTAGAAATTCAAGGGTACTGTGAAAAAAGTGATAAATTTGACCAATTACTACTTTTAATAGAATCTGGTATTAAATCTATTGAGCAAATGAATGAAATAAAAAGAATAAATATAGAGCTTGCAGATACTTACGAAAAATTAGAAAAAGCCTATTTAGATAGTATCCAAACATTAAGATATACTGTTGAAGCAAAAGACCCATACACTAGAGGTCATTCAGATAGAGTTTCTGAATATTCAGTATTAATTGGAAAAAAACTTGGATTATCTGAAGAAGAACTTAAAATACTTCGTGTTGGTGGATTATTCCATGATATTGGCAAAATTGGTATTCCTGATAGCATTCTATTAAAGGATTCAAGACTTACAGATGATGAATATTCAGAAATAAAAAATCATCCATCTATTGGAGCACATATACTATGCAATGCAGAAGTATTTAAAGACATAATTCCAATTGTAAAACATCATCATGAAAGATTTGATGGAAAAGGATATCCTGGAAAACTTCAAAGAGAAGATATTCCTTATTTTGCAAGAATTGCAGCTATTGCAGATGCTTTCGATGCAATGACGTCAAAGAGGACATATAGAAATTCTTTACCAATAGATGTTGTTCGAGAAGAAATTGAAAAAAATTTAGGCACACAATTTGACCCAGAATTAGGAAAACTTTTCTTAGATATAATTGATAATGAATATGAGAAAATAGAAGGAATAAAAGAGAAATATCCAGCAGAATAGGATTCCAGATTTAATCAGAATTTACAAAACAAGAAAAGGTAGTGTTATACTACCTTCTTTATTTATCTATCATTATTTTGTTTTTATTTTAAATAAAGTTGAGTACGAAAAGAAAGATTAACTTTATCATTTGGACTCATTGAAGTGTGATATCGATAGGAAGCATAGGTGCTATAGCTATAACAATATCCTCCTCTAGGAACACTTGGACCAGATGGACCACTATAGTATTCTGTTGTCCATTCCCAGCAATTTCCTAATATATCATGTATATTACTATATTTATCCGCTGTATACATTCCTGTTAATTCTTTCTTTTTGGTATACATATTACCAAATAATTTATCTGTGGTTATTGATAATTTATATCCCTGTTCACTATTTTGACACATAAAGTTTAATGCCGTATCCCATGCATAACTACTTATTAATTCACTTGTTACATATTTGTTTCCATCGTACATTGTTTCTGCCTGTACTTTTGCTCTATCTAATGTTACTCCTACATATGGTTCTACATTTTTCTTACATACGTTTCATGTTCCTTGTTCAAAACGTCCTATATAAAATCCTCCTTTTGTTATTGCACTATTCTTAAATGTTCCTATTTGATTTTTTGCTACTGAATTATCATTTCCTTCTCCATAAAAATATATTTCTATTACACTATCTCCATCCACTTCTGTAGAACCACTTTCTGTGAATGTTCTCCTACTTAATTCATTTGTTAATTTTCCTGTTGCATTTATTGCTGTTGATAATTTATATTCTCCTACTGGTATCCATACAAATTGGTTTCCATTGTTATCTTCTATTACAATTCCGCCTTCTACCTTCGTTGCAGAATCTCCTGCTACTCCAAATCCTCCTGGTATCCATACTTTATTTCCTAAATCATCTTCTATTTCTGTATTATCCTTTACCTTATCTCCTCCAATTATGTCTGCTATGGTATCCTTTTTTATTGTACTTGCTTTTGTACTATTTTCTCCTTTATTATTGGCCTTATCAAATGCTTCTACCTTTATTGTATACTCTGTTCCTGCTGTTAATCCATCAAATGTATAAGTATTTGCTATATCTGTTCCTTTTTCTGTTCCATTTAAATAGTATTTATATGATGCAATTTTCCCACTATCATCTGTTGCGTTTGCTGTTATTGCTATACTCTTTTCTGTTATTTCTCCCACTACTATTTCTACTGTTGGTGGTGTTTTATCTTCTTCTGGTCCAGGTCCTGGATTTTCTCCTCCTGACATTATATTTGCATATTCATCCACCATTGCATTCATTTCTTCTGCTTCTGCTATTGTTGAATTTGATGCTAAATCTCTTGCTAGTTCTGCTTGCCTTATTATTCCATTCTCTCCAAATGTTCCTGCTATTGTTACACTTGCTAATATTACTATTATCACTATGTATAGGAAATTACTGATGGTTAGCTTACAAAAAAATTTTCCTAGAAGCACTATATAATTATAGCTAACCATCTGTAATTATAATAGTGATAAACTGCGGAAACTTTTTTCTATGGGCTTTTAAAACTTTTTCTTTCTTACCTAGAAGCAATTTTATAAACTTTTTTGTAAGAATTTTATTGTAAATTTACTAATTTCATAGTAAAATAGACATAGAATCCCCCTCCCCAATTAAGAGGCTTTTTTTGTAGTTATTAAGTTGGTACTCTTTTAACTGGAGTTGGGATTTACTAAATGTCCTTTTTTGCAGATGGGACATATATTAAAGTCAACACCTAGTGTTTTCTTTAGTATTTCTAGAGTGCTTATCTCTAGTTTTTCAAGGTTAGCTGTATTTGTTAATTTTTTACATTCAGCTAACTTTGTTTTTTTATTTCTATTTCCTAATAATCCATAATGCCTTATTTTCATAAACTTTGGTGGTAATATGTGCATTAGAAATCTTCTTATAAATTCTTCTGCTTTTAATGTCATCTCTTTTGTCTTTTTATTATCTTTATAATCTCTATATTTAAATGTTACTTCTCCCTTTTCTTCTTTTAATATTCTATTATTTGATATTGCTACTCTATGTGTATATCTTCCTAAATATTTTATAACACATTTTGCATCTTTAAATGGTGGTTTACAATATGTTACCCATTCTTTTGTATACATATTTGCCATTAATTTATCAAAATTTTCTTGTATCTTTAAATGTTCATTTTCTCCATAATATTCTAATTTTTCTTTCTTTAAATAGTGTAAAAACTTTCCTCTAAATTTTCTTGATAATACTTTCACTGGTATAAAAAATTTCTTTTTACTGTTTCTCCATTTTCCCATTTTATCAATACCACCTGCTGGCACTATCACATGTATATGTGGATGATATACTAATGTTTGACCCCATGTATGTAAAACTTCCATAAATCCTATTTGTGCTCCTAAATATTTTTTATCTTTTCCTAACTCTTCTAATGTTTCTGCTACTGCTTTAAATAATATTTTATATACTTTACTTTGATTTTGATATGCTATTAAATACAATTCAGATGGAATTGTAAATACTACATGAAAATATTTTACATTTAATAAATCAAACTCCCTATTATATATCCATTTTTCTCTTGCTATACTTTGACATTTAGGACAATGTCTATCTCTACATGAATTGTAACTTATTTTTTCATATCCACAATTATCACATACACCTATATGTGCTCCCAATTCTGCTGTTCTACATTTTTCTATTGCTCCCATTGTTTTGGCTATATGTGGAAATAACTTATGTTTTTCTTTATA
>CALXZQ010000040.1 GCA_944393275.1 uncultured Clostridia bacterium | reverse complement strand
TAAAATTCTTGAAGATGGAATTAACATTTCATTTATAGGAAAAAAAGACTATTTAAAAGGTGAATATGCAAGATTTAATAGAATGAATATAAATCATAGAGATATAATTGACTCTGCGAATGGAATAGATAAATTGACAGCAGATGGTTTTAGCAGAAATGAAATAAATAAGATATTAGGTTTGCCTAAGATAAATGAGACTTGGGCTGATGAACATTATATAACTAAAAATTATTCAAAAGGAGGTGCAGGAGAAGTTGGAGGATAATTTCTTGAATTTTAAGAAAAAAAGCAAATCTGAAACAGAATTATACATTTATGGTAATATAGAACCAAAAACATGGATTGATGATTGGCTAGGAACAGGTAAAGAAAAAACAGATGCTTTTACATTAAAAGATGCTCTAGCACAAGTTGATACACCAAATTTAACTGTAAGAATAAATTCTTATGGTGGAGATGTATCAGAAGGTTTAGCAATCTATAGTTTATTATCAGAATTTAAAGGACAATTAAAAACAATAGTAGATGGATTTGCTTGTAGTGCTGCTAGTGTTATTTTTATGGCAGGTAAAGAAAGAGTAGTACCAGAAAATGGGTTACTTATGATACATAACGCGTGGACAGAAGCAAAAGGAGATTCTAACACCATGAAGAAAGTAGCAGAAGACCTAGAAAAAATCACACAACCATCTATAAATATTTACACAAGTAAAACTAAATTATCAGAAGAAGAAATAAAAGAAAAGATGGATAGAGAAGAATGGATAACATCTCAAGAAGCTTATGAATGGGGATTTTCAACCACACAAGAAAGAGAAAATGAATATATGCAAGCATTAGAAGCCAATTTTGTTCATAGTTTAGTTATGAAAAATAAAGCTCTTCAAAAACAAATCGAAAAATTACAATCAGAAAAAATGCAAGAATTATTAGTAACACCAGAACAACAAGAATTAAACATAAAAGAAATTGTTAAAGAAACAGTAGAAGAAATGACAAAACAAATAGAAGAGGATTTATTAAAAGGCAATCCAAAAGAAAAAACTGTAGGATTATTATTTCAAAACAAGGTTAAAGAGGACTCATGGGAGTCTTTTTTTAATACAAAAAATTAAGAAAAGGAAGGTAAAAAAGATGAAATTTAATGAAAAGAAAATTGAAGATTTAATCAAAGAATTAAATGATGCTCCAGCAGAGCAAAAATCAGAAAAAATAGTTGAAACTATTCAGAGTATTGTAGATGAAAATTATGAAGAAGTAATTAACCAATATCAAAGAGAATTTGAAGAGTATTCAGCTTCAAAAGAAAATGACAAAAAATTTGGTTTACGTTCATTGACAGCAGAAGAAAAACAATGGATTGATAGAGCAATAAAACAAGAAGATACAAGTAGCTTAACAGGTAATGAAATTGATTATCTACCAGAAACTACAGTAAGTTATATTTTTGAAGATTTAAAAACAGCACATCCTTTATTTCAATATATTGATTGGGCTCCAGCAGGTGTTAAAAAATGGTTTTTATCTGAAAGAAGTGGAAAAGCTACTTGGGGAAAATTAACAAGAGCAATCATTGATCAAATCGAAGCTGAAATTAAAACGTTAGATTTAGAAATAAATTCTTTATCTGCATTTATGTTTGTTCCAAAAGCTATTATAAACATGGGATATAAATGGATAGATAGGTTTGTAAGAACTGTTCTATTAGAAGTAAATGAAGAAGGACTTGAAACAGGAATTATTGCTGGTAATGGAAATGGTGCCCCAATAGGATTATTAAAAGATTTAGAAGGTTCAGTACAAAGTGGTGTTTATCCAGACAAAACTCCTGTTGCAATAACAGATTTAGGACCAGATAGTTTTGGAAAATTAGTATTACCAACATTAAATAGAGACGGAAAAAGAAATGTAGATACTATAGTTATTATAGCAAATCAAAATGAACTTGATACAAAAATCTATAAAGCAACACATGTATTAGGTTTCAATGGTTATGTAAAAGCAGATAATTATAAAAACTTTGTATATGTTGCAAGTCCAGATGTGCCTGCAAACAAAGCAATAGCATATATACCTAAAAAATATACAGCAGGTATTTCAAGAATGGGTATTGATTATAGTGACCACTATAAATTCTTAGAACAATTAAGAACTTATACAATATTAACATACGGAAACGGAAGACTAAAATCAAATGATGACGCAGTTGTTTTAGATATAACAGACTTAGAGCCATTAAAACCAATTGTAAAAACTGAAGCAACTGTAAATGGAACTGTACAAACTGAAACAGTAGAAGGAGCTTAGGAATAAGTTCCTTAAATATTTTTAAGAAAGGAGAATGAAAATGGAAGAAAAATATGTAGTTATTTATAAAAAGTTTAAAGATTTTGAAGATAACGATTATTTATATAAAAAAGGAGACATATATCCTCGCGAAGGATTAAAACCGACTAAAAAAAGAATTGCCGAATTATCTTCAAAGAAAAACAAAATTGGAGAAGTGCTTATTGAAGCAATAAAAGTTGAAAAAGAAGAAAAAGAATAGAGGTGTATTATGAACGATACACAAATTAAAGATTTAATCGCTGAAATAAAAGGAGAACAACATATATCTCCTTTTGAAGAAGATGAGGTATTAAAGGGTTATATAAAAGAAGCAGAATATGATATCAATAAAAGTTCTGGAGCTAAAATTGATTATGAAAAAGATTTGAAAGCAAGGAGTCTATTAAAAAATTATGTATTATATTCTAGATTTAAGCGATTAGCTGAATTTAAGCAATTGTATGTAGGTGAATATGCTAACTTACAAGCAGAATATTACAAACCTTCCAACATATAATGATGGAAAATTTAGACTCTTTGAAATAAAACAAACCGAAACAACTTATCCAGTTGAATATTTAAAAGACACCGAAAAAGATATTTGGTTTGAAGAATTATCCATTACAGATAAATTAAAATTTGAAGCTGAAGAAAGAAAGAAAAATATAACTTATAAACTCAGAATACCTCAAACAAAAGAAATTACTTCTTTACATGTTGTTAAAATTGGAGACACATATCATAAAGTTTTTAATGCATATCACTTTACAAATAATGATGGATATAAACAAACAGACTTAACCTTAGAATTATATCCTAGAGTAAAATTGGAGGATGATGTAAATGACAAAGCCTGAATTAGTAGAATTATTAAAAGCAATAAAAATACCAGTTAATGAAGGAACACCAGCAGATAAAATCATAGAAGCCCAAGAAATAATATATTTCTGGGATTATTATTGGGAAGATTTGATTGCAAGTGGAGAAGAATATAATACTACTGTTACATATCAAATATCTTTTTTGGCAGAAGTCCCAAGAAGTCCAAAATTATTAGAACTTAAACATAATTTAAATAAATTAGGCTTACATCCTTCAATTCAGCATGAATATGATCCAGAAACAAGAAGATGGCATTCATATTTTGCATTAGAGGTGTTAGAAAATGTCTAGTGAAATTTATGGATATAGTGGCTTTCAAGATTTAGAAAATGTATTAGAAGATTATATAAAAAAAGTGGAAAAACCTATAAAAATTTTAGAAGTAGGAGCTAGAGAGTTTGTTAAAGATTTATTAAAATTAACAAAACCTATGTCAAAAATAAGAAAATCGGGATATGTACATTTAATAAGTAGTTTTGCTTATAGAGTAAAGAAAAATGAGGTTGAAGCAGGTTGGGGAAAATATTATGGACCAATGATTGAACATGGTACAATCAAAATGAGCGAGCAACCTCATTTAAATCCTGTATGGAATAAAAACAAAGAAAAATATTATGATAAAATGCTTAATGAATTAAAGTGAATACACACCAAAATTAAATATTTATGTAAAAAGAAAGGAATGAAATATTATGTCAATTGTTACCAAAAAACCAATGGTTAAAGAGACAGTAGGAGGAATGTATTATGATTTTAATACACCTACAGAAAACGGAGAATTTGATCCAACATCTTATGAAGAAGAAGTTGTAAAATGTAACACTGTTAAAAATATTGGAACAACAGAAAATGCAGAATCTGTTGTAGTACGAGCAAGCGGCGAAGATTACGAGACAGTTAATCAAAACTCATATATAGATATGGCAATAGAGACAGTAGCATTTCCACCAGAAGATTTAGCTAGAATGAGAGCAGATAAAATAGGAACAACAGGTTTAAATCGTTCAGGAAGAACATCTAGAAGACCATTTTTTGCATTTGGAAAGGTAAAAAAAATGGTTGGAGGAGGTCAAGAGTTTGCTTGGTATCCTAAATGTCAGTTAATAGAAAATACAGATGATATTGCTACTAGAGAAGAAAGCTTTTCAGAGCAAAATGATACAATAACTATAAGAGCTTATTCGTATAATAATGAAGGAGATAAAAAGACTTATGTTGATAGTCAAATGTCAAATTATCCAGAAGGATTAACAGAAGACAAATTTTTTGCAAAACCAATATTAACGGATGAAGAATTAGATGAAATAGTAGCACCAGAAGTTTAAATAAAAGATAAAGGGACCCATAAATATATAGGTCCCTAAATATTTAAAATAGGAGATATAAATATGGAAACATTAGAGATTCAATTAGTTAATGGAGAGAATTTAATTTTAGAAGTGACACCGCTTATTTTAGAATACATAGAAGATTATGAAGGTGGTATAGAACAATTAAGAAAAGATGCTTCAGGAGAAAAAAATAAAGATGGCTATACAAAGACAATGTACGCTTTAAATCAATTTTTATATGCTATAATAGCGTCTAATTATCATGAATCATTGACATATTCCCAAGCTGTGCGACTTGTGAAATTAGAAGATGTTGTAAATATAATTCAATTTATGCTTAAGGCTATATCTAAACTTAAAAATAAAACTGTTACTGATAGTAAACAACCCCAGCATACACATAGATTATAAAAGTAAAATAAATTTCTTGTAATATTCTGGAAAATATTGTAAAATCTTGCAAGGGGGGATATTATGAGAAAATTATTTAAAGAATGGTGGTTTTGGCTAACAGTTATTACAATTATATGCTTTTTTATAGGATTAATTATTGTAAAAAATAAAGTAGATAAGGAAGTTAATGAAATAGATACAAATAGCAATACTTATAATAATAAAACATTAATAATGAATGAAGAAAAAGAAAAATTATTCTTAGAGCAATATGAAAATATATATAATATAAATACAAATATTTTTAATGTTCTAAAAGAATATTCTTTTAAAGATTATTCAACAGAAAAAATAAAAAATGAAATAATTATTAGGACCTACTCAGAACCAGAAGATATAACTTTGCAAATAAAATACAATATAAATACAAACAATTTAACACAAATTATAATGACTGATCTTGATAATGAGAAGCTAGACACATTTAGTACTAACAATTTAATAATAATGGAATTACTTGAATTAGATACATTTAATATACAAGAAGACATTTTAGGGAATATTTGGAACAATATAAAAAATAATACTGCTGATTATGATGTTGAAACTGAAAATTGGACTATAAAAAATAGACCAGAATTAAAAATGTTTTTGATAGAAAGAAAATAAGTTAAAAATATAAAAGAAAATGCACCTATAAAAATAGGTGTATTTTTTATGCGAAAAAAGAGGTGATAAGATGTCGGATGAATTAAAAAGAGTTGGACTTGTTTTTACTGAGGAGGGTGCAGAGAAATTTACGAGGACACTAAAAGAAGTTAATAGTGAAATTGGTAAAAACTATTTAGAATTTAAAAAAACTCAAGCACAATGGGATTCCACTACTTCATCAACCGAAAAATTAGAATTTCAAATAAAAAATCTAGGTCAAGCTATAGAACTTAATAAAGAAAAAGCAGATGCGCTTAAAATAGCAATAAGAGATTTAGAAAATGCGGAAGAAACAGACACAAAAGCTAAAGAAAAAAATCAAAAACAATTAGAGAAAAAGAGAAAAGAATTAGAAAAAACAGAATTAAAAATTATTTCATTTACTAAAAAAGTAGAAAGTATGACTCAAGAATTAAATAATTCTGGAAAGAAGATAGAAGAAACTGGGAAAAAGATAGAAAAAATAGGAAATAGTGTGGAAAAAGCAGGCGGAAAAATGTCTGCTTTTTCTGTTGCAACAGGAACAGCCTTATTAGCAAGTGCTAAAAGTGCTATTGACTTTGAGGATGCTTTTACTGGAGTAGAAAAAACCATAGATGGTACAGAAGAGCAAATGCAAACCTTAAAGCAAGGAATTAGGGATATGGCAAAAGAAATTCCGTCTACTACTACAGAAATTTCAGCAGTAGCTGAAGCTGCAGGGCAATTAGGAATAAAGACAGAAGACATATTATCTTTTACTAAAGTAATGATAGATTTAGGAAATTCTACTAATCTGTCAGCAGAAGAAGCTGCGAGCTCTCTAGCTAAATTTGCTAATATAACCAATATGACTGCTAAAGATTATGACAGACTAGGAGCTACTATTGTAGCTTTAGGCAACAATTTTGCTACAACTGAAGCGGATATAGTAGAGATGGCAACAAGATTAGCGGCAACAGGCGATTTAGCTGGATTATCTCAAGCACAAATACTTGCTTTAGCAACAGCAATGTCCAGTGTAGGAATCGAAGCAGAAGCAGGTGGCTCAGCAATGAGCAAATTATTAAAACAAATTCAAGTTGCTGTAGAAACTGGTTCAGATGATTTAAAAGATTTCGCGCAAATTGCAGGTATGAGTATACAAGATTTTAAAAATGCATTTGAGAAGGACGGAGTTAGTGCGTTATCTGCATTTATTGGTGGACTTAATGATACTGAAAGAAATGGTAAATCTGCAATAGCAATACTTGAAGATATGGGACTAACTGAAGTGAGATTATCTAATACAATTTTGTCATTAGCAAATTCAAATGGACTTATGAATCAAGCTATAGAACTAGGAAATGAAGCATGGGAAGACAACACAGCTTTAACAAACGAGGCTAATAAAAGGTATAACACACTAAAATCTGAATTAATAATAGCACTAAATAAAATCAAAGATTTAGCAATTACAATAGGAAATAAATTAATGCCACAAATAAGATCTGCTACAGAGATAATAGAGAAATTAACGAATTGGTTTTCTCAATTAACTGATGAAGAGGTAGAAACTATTGTAAAAACGGGGACATTAATTTCAGTTATAGCACCATTAGTAACAACAATTGGAAAACTAATTTCTTTAGTAGGTGGAGGAGTAACAGTTCTAGGAACTTTTAGTCAAGCATTACAAGTGGTTCAAGGAAAAGCTACTACCACTGATAAAGGAGTAAAAGGTCTTGCTACAGCAATATCAGGTATTACAAGCCCTCTTGGAGTGGCTACAATAGCATTGGCAGGATTTGCGACAGGAATAAGTTTATTAAAGAATAAGGTTGAAGAAGAGCTACAAGCAACTACTCAATTAATTAATGAAATACAAAATGCAACTAAAACTAGAGAAGATAGTTTGTTAGCCATTGAAAGTCAAAGAGATGCTACTCTTGCGGAAATATCTAATACTGAAAGACTAAAAAACGAATTAGCATCTTTAGTAGATGAAAATGGAAAAGTTAAAGAAGGGTACGAATCCAGAGTTGAATTTATCTTAGGAGAACTTAATCAAAGTTTAGGAACAGAATATGAATTAAACAATAATATAATAGATTCATATAAAGAAATGCAAACAAGTATAGATGAGTTAATTCAAAAAAAGAAAGCTCAAATTATATTAGAAGCAAATGAAGAAAAATATAAAGAGGCAATTCAAAACAAAACAAAAGCGTAC
Organism: uncultured Clostridia bacterium; assembly: GCA_944393275.1. Taxonomy (GTDB): domain Bacteria; phylum Bacillota; class Clostridia; order TANB77; family CAG-508; genus Merdicola. The sequence goes on along the minus strand of CALXZQ010000040.1, from coordinate 2,521 downwards.
GAAGATCAAATAAAAGCTATGGATGAATTAGCAAATGTTGAAAATGAAATTAAACAAATATATAAAGATCAACAAAGTCTTTCAATAATAAAAGAGAACAGTATGATAGAAGCTATCATTAAAGTTAACGAGTTAAAAGAAAAGCAAGAAGAATTAAATACAACAATAAAAAATCAAGATGCTCAATTAAAAGAGTATAACGACTCAATACTTATGTATGAGAGTAATAGTCAACTTATGCTAGAAGGTGGAGTAGAAAATTATAAAAAGATAGAACAATCTATAGCAACAACAACTAGTAATATAACGCTTAAAACTAATGAAGAATTAGGTAAGCAAATAGAAGCTCAAATATTAGCAAATCAGGAAGCGCAAAAACTTTATGCCCTTGAGACTCAATATAATAAAAATGCAAAAGATTCTATATATGCTACAAATGTAGTTGAAGGAGAAAAACAATTAGCTCTACTTGCAAGTCAACTTGTTGCAATGACTACTACTACAGAAGAAAATTCTCCTCAAGTAATAGAGGCTTGGAAACAGCTATCTACAAACTCATATAGTACATATTATGATACAATTTCTAATTTACCACCAGAACTAAAAAATAAAATAGAAGAAATGACAGGAGTAGTTGCAGAAAAAACACCAGAATTAGAACAAGAAACTCAAAATATGGCTCAGAATGTAGTAGATAAAGTTAAAAATTCAGATGAATTTAAAAATGAAGCTTTAAAAAATATGAATGCCTATTTATCTGGATTAGAAGACGAAGAATTACGAAGATTTTTAGAGGCAGCTGGTGTAGAAGATGTAGACAGAGTAATAAAAGGTATACGAGATGGAAATTTAGCTGAAGATGAAGGAATAAAAATATTAGATAGTTTAAATAGTGGTTTGCAAAGTAGAACATGGAAAGATAAATTGTTTACTACAGCAAGAAATATTGCTTCTACTATATCTGGCTTATTGACTATTAAAGCTAATGTTAATGGTAAAACATCAGCATTGCCTGGACATAAGTTAGGATTAGATTATGTCCCAAAAGACAATTATGTTGCAAGACTTCATAAAGGAGAAAGAGTATTAACAGCTGAAGAAAATAAAGCTTATTCTGCAGGAGAAGATAATGCACGTAGCCAATCTACAAACTATATGTCATCTGCAGCTATTTCTTCAAAAATAGATTATAACAAAATGGCAAGTGCTATGTTAAAGGCCTTGACAGGTTGTAAGTTTACATTAGATGAGGATGGATTTGCAAGAATAGTAAAAGAAGAATTATATAAGGTGGTATAAAAGATGTTTAAATTTAAAGGAATATCAAGCAATGAAATGCAAGTTGTAGTCGAAGAAGAAGAGCATTTCATTGCTAGAGCTGCTAAAAGATACGAAATTATAGAAATAGAAGGAAAAGATGGGGCAATATTTAATGGATTAGGATATTCTTATATAGAAAGACCGATTTATGTTCAATGTTTGAATATAGATAAAATAGATGAAATATTAGCTTGGCTAAATGGTGAAGGAGAGTTTGAATACAGAGGAAGAAAGACAACTGCTAGATTCTACAGTCAAATAGAACCACAAAGAACAGCTTGTATAAGAATAATAGATACTACTTTTATACGAGATCCTTTTTGGGTAAAAGCTAATGAAGATTTTATACTTATAAAAGATGGTAAAGTTAAAAGTGCTCAAGGAGAAAGTATCAATATAAAAGACAGTTCAAATCTGCCATTTAAGAAATTTGGAATTGAAGGAAATACATATCAAGATTTAACACCAATCTTGCCCGAAGAATATACTCAATTAGAATATATTGAAGGAACAGGCAAACAATATATTGATACAGGATATTTACCAAAAGATACATCTAAATATGAACTTTTAGGAACTATAGTAGATGTACCGACATCTGTTCGTCCAGTAACATATTTATTTGGAGAAAACGATGAAGATGATGAAAATACTCCTGAAGAACAGCTGTACTATAGTTGTTATATTAAAGTTAATAGACTTGGCAAAATTGAATTTGAATTTGGTCACGATGAATATGGAAATACATTAACTTTACCTCCTGTGTCTGGTTACATTGGAAATAAGCACAAGTTCATTTTAAATAAAGAAACTGCATATATAGATAATACATTGATAGGTAACTTTTCCGAAACAACACTTCCTTTTTCAAAACAAAAGTCTTTATATTTGTTTGCTTTACATTATACTGATTTAGGTAGAGTTGAAAGTGCTGAAATAGGACCAACAACTATACAGATAAACAACTTTAAAATATATGAAGGAGATAGTTTAAAGCATAATTTTATTCCTTGTAAAAGAAATTCTGATAATGAATTAGGACTTTATGATTATGTAACAAAAGCATTTAAAACAAATGCAGGAACAGGAACATTCAATGCTGGACCAGTTAGCACATTACCTAATGAAGACTATCAGATTCCTAGCATAGACTATCCATCAGATGTAAGAGCAGTAGGAGATAATATACAGTTATTTGACA
>CALXZQ010000039.1 GCA_944393275.1 uncultured Clostridia bacterium | reverse complement strand
AAGAGTATATTAAAATATGCTCTTGTTTTTTGTTAAAAAATAGATGTTCTAAATTTGGACAATCCTGCATATATATAATATATAACCTGTACAAAGGAGATAAAAATATGTGGTATACAAAAAGTGTAGATGAAATTAGTGAAATTTTAAATACAAATGAAAAAATGGGGTTGGATGAAGAAGAAGCTATAAAAAGAGTTGAAATATATGGATTAAATAAAATAGAAAACAAGAAAAGTGAAAGTATATTAGTTAGATTTTTAAAACAATTTAATGATTTTATGATAATTATATTAATAATTGCATCTATTATATCTGCAGGAATTAGTTATATTGAAGGTAGTAATGAATATTTTGATTCTATAATAATTATTGCTATTGTTATATTTAATGCAATAATGGGATTACTACAAGAAAGTAAGGCCGAAAAGGCAATTGAATCACTTAAAAAGATGTCTGCACCAATGGCAAAAGTAAAAAGGAATGGAAAAATTATAAATATAGAGAATGAAAGAGTAGTCCCTGGAGATGTAGTAATATTAGAATCCGGAAGTTTTGTTCCGGCTGATTGTAGAATAATAAACGCATATAATTTAAAGATAGAAGAGTCAAGTTTAACAGGAGAGACAACATCTGTAAATAAAATATCAAATACAATATTTGAAAAAGAAATACCAATTGGAGATATGAAGAATATAGCATTTGGTGGAACGATAGTAACTAATGGACATGGAGAAGCAATAGTTACAGAAACTGGAATGAATACAAAAGTAGGAAAAATTGCTCAAATGATAATTTCAGATGAAGCGCCATTAACACCTATACAAAAAAGATTAGAACAAGTAAGTAAAGGAATAGGAACAGCATGTTTGATAATATGCTTTGTAATATTTGTTATAGGAATAATGAAGAAAACAGAACCACTTGAAATGTTTATGACATCGGTAGGACTTGCTGTAGCAGCTATACCAGAAGGCATGCCGGCAATAGTGACTATTATGCTTTCTATTGGAGTTACAAGAATGGCAAAAAAAAATGCAATAATAAGAAAGCTTCCAGCAGTTGAAACATTGGGAAGTAGTAGAATAATTTGCTCTGATAAGACCGGAACATTAACTCAAAATAAAATGAAAATAGTACAAATAAAAGGCGATAAAGACTTTATTTTAGAGCTAGGAAGTATGTGCACAGAATGTAATATTATATATGATAATCAAAAAATTTATGCAGAAGGAGAAGCAACAGAAGTTGCAATAGTTAATTGTGCATTAGACAATAATATAAATAAAGATTCATTATATGAAATGTATCCAAAAGTAGATGAAATACCATTTGAATCATCAAGAAAACTGATGACTACAATACATAGATTAAATAATGGTATGTATAGAGTAATTACAAAAGGAGCACCAGATGTATTATTATACAGGTGCAGTAATTATGTAGAAGGTAACAGTATTTTTAAATTGAAAGAAGAAAAAAAAGAAGAAATTCAAAATAAAAATAATAAAATGGCAGGAAAAGCATTAAGAGTATTGGCTGTTGCATACAAAGATGTAGATGCACTTCCAAGTAAAATAGATAGCTTATCTGTAGAAAATGAATTAAACTTTGTAGGGTTAATAGGAATTAAAGATCCTATAAGAGAAGGTGTTATAGAAGCAATACAAACATGTAGAAAAGCAGGAATAAAAACTGTAATGATAACGGGAGATCATATAATTACAGCCAAAGCAATAGCAAAAGAAATTGGTATATTAAAAGGTGTTGATATTGCTATAACAGGTCAAGAATTAGATAAAATACCACAAATAGAGTTGGAGAAGAATATTATGAAATATTCTGTATTTGCGAGAGTGTCTCCGGAGCATAAAGTTAGAATAGTAAAAGCATTTCAAAGTACAGGAGCAGTTGTTGCTATGACTGGGGATGGAGTAAATGATGCACCAGCATTAAAAAATGCAGATATAGGGATTGCTATGGGATTAAATGGAACAGATGTAGCTAAAAATGCCGCGGACATGGTACTTACAGATGACAACTTTGTAACGATAGTAGAATCTGTAAAACAGGGAAGATGTATATATGAGAATATTAGAAAATGCATACGTTTTCTAATTTCAACGAATATAGGAGAAATTGTAACAATTTTTGTTGGAATGTTATTAGGAATGCCATCACCACTACTTGCCATCCAATTACTTTGGATTAATTTAGTAACAGATTCTATTCCAGGCATAGCATTAGGACTAGAGAATCCAGATAAAGATATAATGAATAAAAAAGCAATAGACCCTAAGAAAGGAATATTTGCAGATGGATTATTTGGAAAAATATTTGCAGAAGGTTTTATGATAGGAATTCTTACATTAGTAGCATTTAGTATAGGAAACAGATATAGTCTAGAAGTAGGAAGAACAATGGCATTTGTAAGCTTAGGAATACTAGAATTGGTACATTGTTTTAATGTTAGAAGTGAAGAATCGATTTTCAAAAAGGGAATATTAAGTAATAAATATTTATTAGGAGCATTTATAATAGGAACTATTCTACAAATTGGCGTAGCTATTATTCCAAGTGTTGCACAGGTTTTTGAACTTACGCAATTAAATACTACTCAATGGATATATGTAGCGATAATATCTATTTTACCAATTATTATTGTAGAAATACAGAAAAAATCAAATGAAATTAAGTTTGGAAAAGTGGTATATTCATATAAATAATAATTTAATAAAATAAAAAAAGTACCTTGCATTTTACAAGGTACTTTTAATAATTATTAATCACTCTTTAGTTTTACTGTTATTATAGTTCCTTCTTCAACCATTGTTCCTGGTTTTATATCTTGTTCAGAAATAGTACCAGAAGAACTATTCTCGGAATATGTTAAATTTAAATTAAAACTAGATAATTTACTTTGAGCTTGTTCTATCGATAAACCAGTAACGTCGGGAACAGTAACTGAAATTCTTGTATCATTTTGGGTTGTATATAATGAAATAATAGAGTTAGATACCACAGAACTTCCAGATTCAGGGAATTGATCTGAAACTACTAAAGTGTTTTCATCTCCATCCGTAGAGAAGTTTACCTTTAAGTCATATTGCTCCAATATTTTTCTAGCTTCTGTTACTGTTTTATTTTTTATATCAGGAACAGTAACTTTAGATTCCTTTGTTACAATGGTATCATCAGCTGTAGCAGTCTGAACGTCTGTAGAGTTTAAACCTAAATAAGGTAAAATTTCTTCTAACATTTTCTTTACATATGGACCACAAGTTGTTCCTCCTTGGTGCTGACCCTGAGGATCATATAAAGCCATCAATAAGCAAATCTCGGTTTTTTCAGTAGGTGCAATTGCTATATAAGATGCAACATATCCATCTTCTGGTTTATTTACTGGAGGTTCAGAAGTACCTGTTTTTCCTCCTATAGAATATCCAGAAATATTTGCACTTCTACCAGTTCCATCAATAACAACAGAATGCATCAAATCTCTCATCTTTTCGGATGTTGTTTTTGAAATTACTTGTCTTATTTCTACAGGCTCTATATCTGTAGTTGTATTTGTATCTGTATTGATAATTTGTTTTACAATTCTAGGCTTCATTAAAACTCCATCATTTGCAATAGCAGAAACAGCTGAACATAATTGAATAGGTGTTACATTAATTCTTTGACCAAATGACATTGTAGCAAGTTCTATTGGAAGAATATTATCAGGAGATTTAAAGAAAATACTTGAAGATTCAGAAGGTAAATCTATACCAGTTTTTTCAAGTAATCCAAAAGCCGCATAATATTTATATAATGTAGAAGCGCCTATTCTGGTTCCTAGCTGGATAAATGATGGATTACAAGAATATTGAAGAGCTTGTCTTAATGATTTATATCCCTTGTGATTTTGAGACCAGCAACTTACTCTTGTTGATCCAACCATTTCATAACCAGCACAATAAAAATCTTGATCGACATCTTCAGTTGTTATATTCTCTTCTAATGCTACAGTGGCTGTTATAAGTTTAAAAGGAGAACCTGGCTCATAAGTACTACTTATAACTTTATTTCTCCACATTTCTTGAAGAGCGTCATTTTTTTGGTCAGATGTTAGAGTATCCCAAGTAGATACTAAAGCAGAATTAGGTTCAGAAGGTGTATTTAAATTATAGTCTGGATAAGTTGCCATTGCCAATACATCACCTGTAGAAGGATCCATAGCAATAACAGTTCCGTCCTCTTGTTGCAGAATATTTATCTACAGCTTCCTTTAGATATTTTTCTACTACAGATTGAATATAAAAATCTATAGTTAAAACAATATCATTACCGTTTTCAGCAGGGATATATGTTTCATCCGTATTAGGAATTTCTTCTTGAAAAGCATCCTGAGAAGTAACTATCTTTCCAGGAGTACCAGTAAGTACAGAATTCCAACTTAATTCAATACCTTGTCTTCCTTCATTTTCACTACCACAGAAACCTAGGAGATTAGATGCTAAATTATTGTATGGATAATATCTTTTAGTATCTTCATCAATATTAATTCCTACAGAAATATTATTTTCATCCATCCATGCTTTTAGTTTATCTATTTTGTCTTTTTCCACTTTTTTAGCAATTGTCTGGACAGAAGAAGTACTATTAACTTTAGCTAGAGTTTCTTCATAGTTTAATTCAAAAATTTCTGAAAGACCTTTAGCAACAAGTTCTTTTTTGGCTTTTGTTGATTCTTCATCTTTTCTAGTAATTTTACCAGGATTTATAGACACTGTATCTACTACTGAACTTATCGCCAATTTTTTACCACTTGAGTCATAAATAGTACCTCTTTTGGGACTAATTAATTGGTTAGTTGTCTGCTGTCTATATGCTAATTCCTTTAAATATGCTCCATCTACGAATTGGATATATATAAGTCTTATTATTAAAAAAACAAGAACTAATAAGAAAATCATCCAAATTTTTCTGAATCTCTTGGAATAAAACAAAGAATTTCCTGATGATATATTGGTATTACTATCTGATTTTAAATCTTTCTTATTATGTTTCATATTTTATCACCACTCTTTTGTATTTTATGACAACATTTTATATTAAAAATTATTAAAAATCAATAAAATTTAATAGTATTTACAATACATTCATAAATATATTATAATATATCCGAAAGGTAGATGAGATATGGACTTATATACAGAAACGAAGTTTTTAATGAAAAAATATAATATTACTGCTAAAAAAAATCTAGGACAGAATTTTTTAATAGATGAAAATGTGATATTAGATACAATAAAAGAAGCTAATATTAATAATACAGATTTAGTAATAGAAATAGGACCAGGTCTTGGAACTCTTACTAAATACTTATTAGAAAAAGCTGGAAGAGTAATATGTATTGAACTAGATAATAGGATGATTTCAATACTAAATGATAGATTTAGCTTATATGATAATTTTGAAGTTATTAATGATGATGTTCTAAAAATAGATTTACATGAATTAATAAGAAAGAATAAAGAAAGATTAAAAATACAAAATGTAAAAATAGTTGCAAATTTACCATATTATATTACTACACCAATAATCATGAAATTATTAGAAGAAAAGTTAGAAATAGAAAGTATAACAGTAATGGTTCAAAAAGAAGTTGCAGATAGAATAACTGCACTCCCAGGAGAGAAAAATGCTGGGGCAATAACCTATTCTGTATATTATTATTCAGAAGCACAGAAAATAAGGAATGTGCCTAATAGCTCATTTATACCAGAGCCGGATGTAGAGTCTACAGTTATAAAATTAAATATTAGGAAAAAACCTGTAATAGAAACAGAAAATGAAGAAAAATTATTTAAATTAATAAAACTAGCATTCATGCAAAGACGAAAAACTTTAATAAATGCAATATCAAATTCAGGATTATTAGAAAAAAACAAAATAAAAGAAATATTAAATCAGTTAGGAATAGATGAAAGAGTGAGAGGAGAAGAACTAAAAATAGAAGATTTTAAAAATATTTTAGATAGAATGAATATAAAATAAAGAATATATTTTGACAAAAAGCTATTTTCAAATCCTCAAAAAAGTGATATAATTAATGTAGGTATGATGTATTATAAAAAAGGAGATAATAATGAATCAAATTCTAATTACAGAACGATTATATGTAACACCAGAATTAAAGAAAAAGAAAAAATTTTATAGAATTGAATTTTTCATTTCTGTTTTTTTAGTGTGCATATTATTCTCTTATTACATATATGCAGAATATGATAAAGCAAAAGGAGAAGATTACGCTCAAGAAATATTAGCAAATACATCTATTGAAAAAATAGAGCAAGATGATAAAACAATAAAAGACGATTCATTAGTAGTCATTTTAAATAATGAAGATATAGAAGAAGAGGAAGAACCAGAGAATACTGCTATTACTTATGAAGAAAAAGTGACAAAAGCAGGAACTAAATATACTGAAGTTGCAAGTATAAATATCCCAAAAATAAATCTACAATACTCAGTACTGGCAGTATTAGAACCTGCATCATCATATGGATCAGATCCAATTAAAGCTGAAGAAAAAGCATTAGATGAATTATTAAAAATATCACCTTGTAGATTCCATGGAGCAGATTTAGATGAAGGAATATTTGATGCAAATAAAGTAGGAAACTTCTGTATAGTAGGACATAACTATAGAAATGCTAGATTCTTTAGTAAAGTTCCAGACTTAGTAAATGGTGATATAATAGAATTAACAGATGCAACTGGTATAACATTAAAATATGTAGTATATGATAAATATGTTGTAGATCCAGAGGATGTAAGTTGTACAAGTCAACATACAAACGGAAAGAAAGAAGTAACTTTAATTACTTGTACAGATGATAGTAAACAAAGGTATGTTATTAAAGCAACAGAGGTGTTATAATATGGAGTATAATATAGGAGATATAGTTAGAACAAAAAAACAACATCCTTGTGGCAGTAAGTTATGGAAAATAACTAGAATTGGAGTGGATTTTAAGCTGAAATGCTTGGAATGTAATCACGAAATTACTTTAGAAAGACCAAAAGCATTAAAAATTATAACTAAAAAATTAAATGAAGAAGAAATAAAAAAAATACATAACAAATAAAGCATTGGTATTATACCAATGCTTTATTTGTTATTTTAAATATTTTTCAAGTTCTTCCCAAACAGCTTCTGTATATATCTTTCTTTCAGAAGAAAAAGGAAGTAAAGTAGCATTAGATTCTAGAGAAAAAGCTTTTATTATATCAGACATAGAATCATTTACTTTAGTTATAGCGATTTTATCAGATTTATTTGCAATAATAATAAAAGGTAATCCACTATTTATAATATAATTGTACATAAGTTTATCATTAGCTGTAGGAGTATGCCTAATATCTACAAGGAATATTATAAGAGAAATCTCCTTTCTAGTAAATAGATATTCTTCTATAAATTTTCCAACTTTATCTTGTTCTGCCTTGGACATCTTACTATAACCATAACCTGGTAAATCTACAAAATAGAAGAGATTGTCCATGTTATAAAAATTTATATGTCTTGTTTTACCAGGTTCACTACTAGTTCTAGCCAATTTCTTTCTGTTTATCATTGTATTAATAAAAGAAGATTTTCCAACATTTGATTTTCCTACAAGTACAATTTCTGGAAGATTATTTGTTGGATATTGCTTAGGTCCTACTGCTGATATTTGAAATTTTGGATTTTTAATTAACATTTTATTCCTCCAATAACATTAATTTTTAGGAACTAATTTTTCAATTCCGCCCATATAAGGTCTTAAAACTTCTGGAATAAGAACGCTACCATCTTCTTGATAATTGTTCTCAAGAACAGCTATTAATCCACGAGGGCTAGCGACTACAGTATTATTTAAAGTTGAAACTAAATAGTTTCCTTTTTCACCTTTGGCTCTTATACTTAATCTTCTGGCTTGAGCATTTCCTAAAGTTGAACAACTTCCTACTTCAAAATATTTTTGTTGGCGAGGACTCCAAGCTTCAACATCACAAGATTTTACTTTTAAGTCAGCTAAATCTCCGCTGCAACATTCCAAAGTCCTTACAGGGACATCTAAGCTTCTGAAAAACTCCACTGTATAACTCCACATTTTATTATACCAATCCATAGCATCTTCGTCCTTGCATAGAACAATCATTTCTTCTTTTTCAAATTGATGAACTCTATATAGCCCTCTTTCCTCTAATCCATGAGAACCAACCTCTTTTCTAAAGCAAGGAGAATAAGAAGTAAGACAAATTGGTAATTCAGATTCTTTTACAATTTGCCCTTTAAATTTACCAATCATAGAATGTTCACTAGTACCGATTAGATATAAATCTTCTCCCTCAATCTTATACATCATAGCTTCTAATTCTTCAAAACTCATAACACCATTAACAACATCTGATCTTATCATAAAAGGAGGTATGCAGTAAGTAAAACCTTTGTTAATCATAAAATCCCTAGCATAAGTAAGCATAGCAGAATGTAATCTAGCTACATCTCCAATAAGATAGTAGAATCCAGCACCAGAAGTTCTTGCTGAACTTTCTTTATCTAATCCAGAGAATCTTTCTATTATATCTGCATGATGAGGGATTTCATAATTTGGAACTACTGGATCTCCAAATCTTTCATTTTCTACATTTTCACTATCATCTTTTCCAATAGGAACTGATTCATCCATTATATTTGGAATCTTCATCATTCTAGATTTTATTTCATCCTTTAGTTTTTCTTCTAGACCAGCATTAGCTTCTAACTTTTGGTTTATCTCATTTACTTCTTGTTTTATTTTTTCTGCTTCTTCTTTTTGACCTCTTGCCATTAATCCGCCAATTTCTTTACTCTTAGAATTTCTTTTTGAACGAAGGTCATCACATAGCTGTGTTAGTTCTCTACTTTCTTTATCTAATTTAATTACTTCATCAACTAATATTAGCTTTTGGTCTTGGAATTTCTTTTTGATATTTTTTTTTACAATATCAGGGTTTTCTCTTAAAAATTTGATATCTATCATACAATCCTTCCTTTCTTTGGTAGATACAAAAAGCCCTTATGCTAATAAAAGCATAAGGGCGAATATTCGCGGTACCACCTTAATTTATTACTTAAATAGTACGATAACCTGTACAACGGGTTTAGTTTATTAGACTAAATGCTAAAGAGTAGATTCATAAAATTATTTAAACTGTTTTCACCAACCACAGTTTCTCTAAATAAATACATCTTATTACTAATCTCTTTTTAACGCAAATATAAGATGAATAAATATTAACATAATTTTCTAAAAAAATCAATGATAAAATAGAAAATAAATTCGAAATTTTGTTTGACATTCGTTTGTTTGTATGATACCATATTATAAAAATAGGAGAAGGGTGTGATTTTTTGAAAAGTGACAAAAGTGATTTAAATAAAAGAGAAAGGTCAATACTAAATTTTATAGAAAAGCAAATTAACGTATATGGGTATCCACCATCAGTTAGAGAAATCGGAAAAGCAGTTGGCCTAAGTTCGACAGCTACTGTTCATGGCTATTTAGCAAAATTAGAAAAAAAAGGATATATCCGAAAAGAATCACAAAAAGGTAGGACATTAAGATTAATAAAAAATGAGGGGCATACAGAAAAAAAAGAACCAAAAGACTTTTATAATGGAAAAGAATTAGTAGAGGTACCTGTTATTGGAAAAATAACAGCAGGGGAACCAATTCTTGCTGTAGAAAATATAACAGACACATTTCCTGTTCCAATTGATTTCATAGGTAACTGTGAAAGCTTTATGCTTACAGTAAGAGGTGAAAGTATGATTGAAGCTGGAATATTAGATGGAGACTATATTTTAGTAAAAAAACAAAATACAGCCAATAATGGAGAAATTGTTGTAGCACTTATTGGAGATGAAGCAACAGTAAAGACTTTTTATAAAGAAAAGGACCATATTCGACTACAACCAGAAAATAGTACAATGGATCCGATAATAGTTCCAAACTGCAAAATTTTAGGAAAAGTTGGAGGAGTGTTTAGAAAGATATAGTATAGTTATTTATATAATAGTACATAATTATTATGAGGTGCTTTTATATGATAAAAAATACTGACAACAAAAATTTAAAATCGCTTGATTTAGGAATAGATGAAACAATTGAAGATATTACAAGATATGGAGAGTTTATATCATCATATTTTGCATGGGTAGGATTGGATAAACAAAAAGAAATAGTGAATAGGTTAGAAAATATGACCAATAAAAATCATCAGTAATCTACTGATGATTTTTATTGATGAGCGACGATTTTACGTCGCTCAAAGAAAACCACGCGCTATGCGCGTGAGCATAAAAAAAGCGATAGCGTT
>CALXZQ010000038.1 GCA_944393275.1 uncultured Clostridia bacterium | reverse complement strand
CCTTGTTGTTGCATTTCAAACATTCCTATTTCATTAGTAGAACCAAATCTATTTTTTACTCCTCTTAAAATCCTATATGAGAAATATCTTTCCCCTTCTAAATATAGCACTGTATCTACCATATGTTCTAATACTCTAGGTCCTGCTATATTACCATCTTTTGTAACATGACCTATTATTACTGTAGTAATTTCTTTTTGTTTACAAATTTTCATAATTCTAGAAGTAATTTCTCTTACTTGACTTACACTTCCCGCTACAGATGTAATCTCATCTGAATACATTGTCTGTATAGAATCTATTATTAGAAGTTTTGGATTAACTTCGCAAATAGCATCTTCTATTAATTCTATGTCTGTTTCTCCTAAGAATAGAATATCATCATTTTGAATATTTAACCTATCTGCTCTTAATTTTATTTGCTCTGCTGATTCTTCTCCTGATACATATAGTACTTTTCCATTATCTTTTATTTTATTGCATAATTGAAGTATAAGAGTGGATTTTCCAATTCCTGGTTCTCCACCTAAAAGTATTAGTGATCCTTTAACTAATCCTCCTCCTAATACTCTATCCAATTCTTCAAATCCTGTTGATACTCTTTCATTTTTTTTGCCTGCATATGTGCTTAATGGTCTAGGTGTAATTGTTTTTTTCTTATCTTTCCCTCCACCATCTGATACTTTTGCTATTTTTTCTTCAAAAAAACTATTCCACGAATTGCAGGCTGGACATTTTCCCATCCATTTTGCAGATTCATATCCACATTCATTACAAACAAAAACACTTTTTGTTTTAGCCATCATTTCACCTTTTTCCATATAATTCATTTAGAACTATGATAAACATTGCATGTGCCCAACCAAGTCCTATTACCCAGCTAGCCCTTAAGTTATCATTATCTATTTGTTCTGCTATTAATCCTAATTCAGTTGCTGTTTGTACTATAAGTTTTAATTCTTCTTTAGCCTTTGCTTTTTCTCCATTTTTTATGTGATATAGTGCCATCCATAATGTTGTTACTGTCCAAGGATTTCCATTCATATAACTATCATTTTCAAATCTTTTGTATCCACCAGTATATGTCCTTAATGTCATATTTATTTTTTCTACTGTATTTACGATTTTCTTTTCCTTAGGTGTGAATATTTCAAATGGTACCACTGCTCCTACTATACTTATATCCATCCATTTATCATCAATATTTCTTACAAAGCTCTTTTTTTCTAAATCGTAAAAAGTATCTACTATATATTTTTTTATCTTAACTAATTTTTCTTCAATGTTTTTCTTTTCTTTACGTATATTTTCTTGTTTAATTCTATTTTCTTCAAACTTTTCATATAATTCATCATATATTTTATCCATAGAGTTAAAAGCCGCAAAAATACTAGATATTGAATACATACTTGTTCCTTCATGCATTTCCCATAAATCATAACTTGGGTGCATTTTAGGTGTTTGACTAAATAGATCCTCTATATATTTATTTAAATATTTATATGCTTTTTCTGCCATTTTTAAAGTATCTTTAAGAAACTTTTTATCTTTTGTTTTTTCATAATGTTTATATATTCCAAATATAACACTTGCTGTCTCATCTATTTGGTATCCCCAACAAGGGGCTAATGTTCCGTCTGTATAAAAACGTTGTTCCCACATTCCATTATCACTTTGTGTATTTTTGCAGAAATTTTTATAAAATTTTTCTGTTTCTTTGGTCATATCTAATATATCTAATGCTTCTGTTATAAATACAGCATCTCTTGTCCAACAATAACTGTATCTACCACATTTTGTTCTTTCTTCATCGACTTCAACTGCTGCTGAGATTCCTCCAGTTTCTTGATTCTGAAGTAGTGGAAATAAAAGAATTGTTCTTTTATAAATTTCTTTTATTTTTTCTTCATAATTATTTCTTGGGATTAGCTTTAGTGTATCATGTTTCTTTAAATATTTCTCCCAATATGCCACAGCTTTTGCTTGTTCTTTTATAACATCTATTTTTTTAAAATTTCTAATTGCTAAATCAATTTCTTTTTCATTATTGTTAGTTATATTTATTAAAATATCTAATGATTTTTTTTCTCCTGGTTTTATCTCTCCTAAATCATAGCATACACTACTATCTGCTGACATTCCTATATAGTCTTTATCATTTATATATCCTTCTTGTATATTAGAACCTGTATCATTTAATTGATAATTACTTTTTTTCATCTTGTTAGAACATATATTAAATGCAAAATCATGTGCATATTGTGTTATTCCATTTTCAATAATTTTAGAACCTACTATATTATTTTCAGCAGAGTGCAATTTAGAATGTATAAAGAATTTTACAAATAAATTTATTGCATTTTCATTAATAAAAACATATCTTTTTATTAGTATATTATCACTTACAGACACAAAATCTGTTTGTATTACTTTTAAATTAAAATATGTATTTTTTATTTCTGTTGTTAAAATATTTGTATTGTCTATATATTTTTGCTTATATATATTGTTCACATCATTAGCTAAATAGATTAATGATGAATCATTTACTTTTACTCCTGTTTCAAAAAAATCTATAAATTGTTTATTATCTCTATTAGGATAATAAAGTCTTAATAATTCTCCTTCTTTACTATAACTTGCTAGCATATTATTATTTCCAATTACTGCATCATTAAAATATTTTGTCTTCATTTTTTTCTCCTCTTCTGTTTCATTAATTTTCTATAATTCTTACTATTTGTCTTTCTAATTCTTTTATTTTCTCATTTAAGTCTTCTATTTGACTATCTTTAATAGAATCATTATGAAGATCTTCTTTTACAATTGCTTCCATATCCCCTATTTCATCTTTTAATGTTTCTAATCTTTCTAATACTTCTAACCTAGTATATCTTTCTTTAATATTACGTTTTCCATTATCTTGTTCTAAGATTTGTAAATTATCTTTTAGTTCATAGGTTTCTTCCATTTCAGGTATTATTACTGACATACCAGTAGATTCAACTAACTTATCTCTTAGTTCATCTTGTGCTTCTGGTTCTCCATGCACTAAAAATATATGCTTTGGCTTTTGTATAAATGAATACACAAAATTTAAAAGCCATTCTTGGTCTGCGTGTCCTGAATATCCTTCTATATATTTCACTCTTGCATTTACTGCATATTCTTCTCCAAATATTTTTACTTTTTTCGCTCCATTTACAATGCTATATCCTAATGTTCCAGGTGCCTGATATCCTACAAATAGGATTGTACTGTTAGGATTCCAAATATTATGTTTTAGATGGTGCTTTATTCTTCCAACATCACACATACCACTTGCTGAAATTATTATTGCAGGTTCTGTACTTTCATTTAGCGCTTTAGATTCTTCTACTGTTCTTGTAAACTTAAGCCCTGGAAATTCTAGTGGATTATCCCCTTTTTGAATAAATTCTTTTGTTTCTTCATCAAATAAATCCATATTATCTTCAAATACTTCTGTTGCAGATATTGCAAGTGGACTATCAACATATACTGATGCATTTATTATTTCTTCATACTTTTTCTTAATTTCATCATCTGTTGTTTGCGTTTTTAGCTTATCCAATTCAAATAATATTTCCTGTGTTCTTCCTACCGCAAATGATGGAATAACTACTGTTCCATTCTTTTCTAATGTTTCTGATACAATATCTAGGAATAATTTAGCCTTATCGTCATTTCTCATGTGCAACCTATTTCCATACGTAGATTCCATAACTAAATAATCTGCACTTTCTATCATTGTTGGTTCACTAAGCAAAGGAATATCATTATTTCCAATGTCCCCTGAAAATACTATCTTTTCTTCTTTTCCATTTTCTTTTATCCAAACCTCAATAATACTAGATCCTAACATATGTCCGGCATCATTAAATCTTACATGAATATTATCATCAATATCTATTATTTCATCATATTTAATAGGTCTAAAAAGTTCTAATGATTTAGCAGCTTCTTCCGCTGTATATAATGGAGGAAGTGGAGCTTCTCCTTTTCTTATTCTTCTCTTATTTTTCCATTCCACTTCCATTTCTTGTATATGTCCACTATCTGGTAGCATTATTGCACATAGGTCACATGTTGCTTTTGTTGCTATAATTTCATTTCTATAGCCTTCATTATATAGTTTTGGTATTCTTCCTGAATGGTCTATATGAGCATGTGTCAATAGCATAAAGTCTATCTCATGAACATCAAACCTAAATGGTTCTTCATTTTCTAGCTCTTCTGTTATTTTTCCTTGATACATTCCACAATCAACTAAAAATTTTTTCCCTGCACCTTCTACTAAAAAATTTGAGCCCGTAACTGTTCTTGCAGCTCCAAGAAATGTTATTTTCATATTTTCCTCCTAATTAAAAAGCTTAATCTTCTTATTAAATTTTAAACCTTTTGATTGTCGTATATTTTCAACTTTTATTTCGTTTGTTTCTTCTGATATTCCATTATCTAAGTATTCTACTTTAATTTTATTGTTATTAACTATATCTTCTGATATCCTTATTTCTATATTATCTAAATCTATATTTCTTAGTTCAAATATTGGTTCTATTATTTGCAAATTAATGTCTTCATTTATAGATAACTCATTAAACATTTTTATTTGCATAGATTTAAGTATTAATTCTTTCCTAATTTTATTTAAGTCTTCTTTTAATTCCTTAACATCTTTTATTTGAAATTTGTTATTATAGTATATTAGGCAATAATATCTAAGTGTGTATATAAGTTCCAGTACTTGTTTTCTATTTTCTGCTTTATTTATAAATTCCATAAAACATTTCAAAAATATTTTTTGTAATTTTATCAATGTCTTATCTTTATTAAATGTTGATTCTAAGTCCAAATCATTTATAAAAGTTAATATTTTCTTGTTTTTTTCCTCATCTTCTGTATATTTTTCTTTAAGAATTTTCTCAGAGATTTTCTCTATTTTTTTCTCATAAATTCTTTTTTCATCTACTAGTATCTCTGTCAAATTACTTAAGCTGAATATTTTGCTATTATCATCTAACTCACTATTTCTTTTTCTAAATTCTTCATTTAATCCTTTAGGATCATTTAGTATATTTTCTATTTTCTTTATTTTTAATTTATATTTTTTTTCTTCTTTATTTAATTCTTCTATAAATCTTTCTTTATCTTCCAGTCGTTCTAATTCTTTTTCCTTTTCGTCCTTTATTTCTTGCATTTTTTCCATTTCATCATATCTATGTTTATTTAAGATTAAAATAGATTTATAAAAGTACTTCATAAACTCGTCTACTTTTGGTTTTTCTATATTTTTTTGTAATTCTATTCGAGTATTTTTATCAAAATCTATCTCCCCATCTTCATTATTTTTTATTTTATATAAATACTCATTATTTGTTAGTATCTTTAAATTTTGGTATACAACATTGTATTCAAAATTATCTATTTCATTTACATCTGTAGACCAGTTCCAACCATCAAAATCTCTTATTATTTCATAAGTATCATTACTATATGCTATATTCATAAATCTGCTAAAAGAATCCTTAATCATTTTTTCAATTCCATTGGTTTGAACTTCTTGATAAGACAAATTATATACTGCCCTTAACAAGTACCTTTCTATAGGATAGGTTGTTATGGAATTATCTTCATAATTTATTTTAAATCTCTTATTCTTATTATTTATCTTTTCTTTGGGAGTAATTAATTTTATTCCCATACAATTTTCATTTATAGAGTTTATTATTTCACCTATTATTATTTTTTTATCTAATACATCAATTTTTACTTTTTTATAATCATTATATCCAGTTTCAACTTTATATAGCATATTAAGAAGTAGATTTTTTACATCATTAGAAAATTCTTTTTTCTCTAGTATTTCTTCTAAGGCATTATTATAATCTTTGGCTTTAAATCTAGTTAGAATGTCATCTTTTGCCACAAAATCTCCCCCCAATTTTTATTCTTCTTTACTTTCTTCAGTTTCATCTGTAGACATTTTTAATTCTTGCCATCTTTCTTTTGTCATTAATACTTCTCTTGGTTTACTTCCTTGATATCCTGATATTATTCCTCTTTCTTCCATTTGGTCTATAATTCTTCCCGCTCTTGCATATCCTACTTTAAATCTTCTTTGAATAAATGATGTAGACGCTTGTCCTGTTTCTACTACTGTTTCTATTGCTTCCATTAAAAGTGGATCTGTTTCATCATCTTCATTTGATTGTTCCAGTTCTTTATCTGTACTATTATTCTTTTCAATAGATTCAATAATGTCTTTATTGTATGTTGTTTCTCCACCATTACTTTTTAAGAAATCAACTATTCTTTCAACCTCTTTATCAGATACAAATGCACCTTGAATTCTAGTTGGTTTTGATGCCCCTGAAGGATAGAATAGCATATCCCCTTTTCCTAATAGTTTTTCTGCTCCTGCCATATCTATAATTGTTCTTGAGTCTACTTGTGATGATACCGCAAATGCTATTCTAGATGGAATATTTGCTTTAATTATACCTGTAATTACATCTACTGATGGTCTTTGTGTTGCTATAACTAGATGCATTCCTGCTGCTCGTGCCATTTGTGCTAATCTACAAATTGCATCTTCTACATCTTTTGCAGCTACCATCATTAAATCTGCAAGCTCATCTATTATTATTACTATTTGTGGGAGCTTTCCTGTCCCACCTTCTTTTTCTATAGCCTCATTATATCCTTTAATATCTCTTACTGATTTATTAGCAAACAATGTATATCTATTTACCATTTCTTGTACTGCCCAAGAAAGTGCACCTGCTGCTTTTTTAGGATCTGTAACAACAGGGATTAATAAATGTGGTATTCCATTATATACGGATAATTCAACTACTTTTGGATCCACCAATAAAAGTTTAACTTCACTTGGTTTAGCTTTATATATTATACTTGTTATTAAAGTGTTTATACAAACACTTTTACCAGAACCTGTACTTCCTGCAATTAAAACATGAGGCATTTTAGATATATCTGTTACTACTTCTTCTCCTGCCACATCTTTTCCTAATGCAAATGCCAATTTTGATTTATGATTTATAAATTTCTCAGATTCTATTATATCTCTTAAATGTACAATTTCGTTTTCTTTATTTGGTATCTCAATTCCTACTGCTTGTTTACCAGGTATTGGAGCTTCAATTCTTATGCTTTCTGCTGCTAAGTTTAATGCTATATCATCCGCCAAATTAGCAATTTTACTTACTCTTACACCTTCTGCTGGTTTTATCTCATATCTTGTAATAGCAGGTCCTACTGAAACATTCTCAACCTTCGCTGATACGCCAAAACTATATAGTGTTTTTTGCAATTTTGTCGCTGTATCTGCTAATGCTTTTTTCCCACCTTTAATTGTTCTGCCTTGAGACTCGCTTAGAAATTCAATCGGAGGAAATTCATAATGTTCATCCTCTGTTGTTAATGTATGTTCTAAGACCAATACAGATTTTGTCTTTTCTTCTTTTTCTTCTTGTTTTTCTTGGAATAAATTTGCTTCTATATTATTTGGATTAATTTTTTCCTTTGCTAATTTACCACTTTCTTTTGTAAGTGGTATTAAATCATCTTTCCCATGTTCATATTTTTTAGGCTCTTTTTCATTTAAATTTATTGTTATCTGATCTTCTAAAGGTAAATCTTCTTCTATTCCTTTAATTTTCTTGTCTTTTCCTCTTTTTCTTTTACGCTCTAAGACAATTTCTTCTTCATCATCTTCTTCATCATCTTCGTTTTGTTCTCTTCTTGCTTGAATATTATCTATCATGTTAGCTATATGTTCTGCAGGTTTTATTCTAAACATAAATATCATATTAATTATCGCAACACCTACTGCAATAATTACTGTTCCAACTATGTCTAATAAATTTATTAGTGGTAGTGCAACCATTGCCCCTATAAAACCTCCGCCTATGTTTTGAGTTCCTAAATTATACGCAGTAGCTAGATTCGTACTATAATCAGCATTTATATCTATTTTTCCTATTGACACTTGATATGAAGACATTATTGTTGCTATACATATTAAAAAAACAGAATAATGCAATATCTTATTTTTTAAGTATTTTTTATCTTCTTTTGCCATATATATTGATAATATAAATGCTCCTATAGGTAGAATATATTTCATCCATCCCATAAGTCCTCCAAGTGCGGGACTTAGGTGCTCTCCTATCCATCCAGACTTAGCATATATTAATACTGCAAGTAAAATACTTATTACTAGCATTATGACTACTGTTAAATTTTTATCTACATTGTTTGTTCTTTTTTGATTATTATTTTTTGGTCTTCCTCTATTAGTTGTTTTAGCTCTTCTACCTCTTGACATTTTTTCCTCCACTCTGCTTATCTCATATATGATAAAAAATCAGATGTCTAAAAGTAATTATTTTTTTAATCCACTCCGACCTCTGACTTCCTTCTCAAACTTATATTATTTTAATTCTTTTCTATTATTTTGAATTATCTTTAAAGAATCCTCTAAAGCTACTTCTATACTTTCTAGTATACTATCGGCATAATCTTTTGTGCCCTTAGATATTTCTCTTGACATTTCATTTGCTGTTTCTATTATTTGTGCTTTTTGCTCATAAGCTTTTCTTGTTATTTCATGTTCATCTATCATAGAAATAATTCTATTTTCTGCCTCTTTTACTATATCATCTGCCTCTTTTTGTGCCTCTTCTAATATTCTTTTTCTCTCTTCTTTAACCCACTTTGCTTGCTTTAATTCATCTGGAAGCTTTAGTCGGATTTCCTTAATAATCTCTAATAATTCTTCCTTATTTACTACACTTTTTTCTGTAAAAGGTATACCTTTACTATTTTCTAATATTTCTTCTAAAGTTTCTAATAAAGTGAAGATTTCCATATTGTTGTTACCCCTTTCGTATAAATATGAGACTAGCTCTCCCATATTTTCTCTTATCATAAATATCTATTTTATCTCTTAGTTCATCTAATTCTTTTTCTATTCTACCTTCATCATCTGTTTCTATAATTATTATTCCATCTTCTTTTAATCGGTCTCTTAATAGTATCTCTTTTACAGCTTCATATGCAAGTTTAGTATCATATGGTGGATCTACATATATAATGTCATATTTCTTTTTTATAGATTTTAAAGTTTCTTTATAATCCAAATTTGATACTATAGTATTATCTTGTAGTCTTGTTTTTTCTATATTTCTATTTATTATATTAATTGCATCTTTTGATTTATCACACAGAGTCACCTCTTTAGCTCCTCTACTTGCTGCTTCTATACCAATTGCTCCACTTCCAGAAAATAAATCCAAAACTGTTGCTCCTCTTATTTGCATTCCAATTATATTAAACAATGATTCTTTTACTCTATCTAATGTTGGTCTAGTAACATTTCCTTCTAAAGAATATAATTTTGTTCCTCGAGCTGTTCCACTTATTACTCTCATTTTATACTCCTTTATATCCTATATTTTATTAGATATTTTACATATGTCAATACTATTAATAGAATTGTAACATACATTTAACAGTTTTGTAAAAAAATCCTATTTTGTTGTTTTGTATAAAATAAAAAAGCTACCTTTAAAAGGTAGTTTTTTCTAGTCTTCTTTATTAACATCTTTTAATAACTCTAATTGAGAAATAAGAAGTGCTTCCATTTTTGCTTTATATATATCAAATTGTTTTTTTACATCCTCTAGTTCTTTCTTTTTCATTACTATTTCTTGTTCTAAATCATCAACTGTTTTTTGAGCATTACCTTTTGCATCTTTTATAATTTGGTCAGCTTGTTGCCTTGCTACATTTTTTACTTCTTCTGCTGTAGATTGTGCCATAACTAATGTACTTTGCAATGTTGTTTCTATATTTTTATAGTGTTCTAATTCTTTTTTTAATTCATCTATTACTTTTCTAGATTCATTTGATTCCTTATATGTCTTTTCATAATTTTCAGTTACTTCATCTAAAAAATCATCTACTTCTTCAACATTATATCCATTCATCATTTGTTTTGAGAATTTCTTGTTTTCTATATCTAACGGTGTAAGCATACCCAAACCTCCTTTTATATCTTAAAAAGGACACAAAGTATCACACCGTGTCCTCTATTTTATCTTAGTTATTATTTTTTAACCACGAAACGGATAATTTATTTTTTATCTCTTCTCTAGCCATTTCGTTTGTTATTTCATAATTAAATGGTGCTATTAAGAATATTGAATTTGAAATTTTTTGAATATGTCCATCTAGTGCAAATACTCCACCACTAATAAAATCAACAATACGTCTTGCAATATCCTTGTTTACATATTCTAGATTTACTATAACTGATTTTTTTTCTTTTAAAAAGTTACAGATTTCTTCAGATTGTTCAAAAGTTGTTGGTTGAGATATAACCATTTTTATTTGTTGTGTTTGTGGCATAGAAACAACTTTGCTTTTTCTTCCTATGTTTCCAAATATCTTTCTATCTTCTGTATCTTCAGGTTCTTCGTAATAATTTGCTTCTTCCTCTATAGTGTCTGTATTTTCATAGTCGTCTGCTTCTTTTCCAGCTTCCATCCCAAATAAATCCCAAACCTTATTCATTATAGCTCCTGCCATTTAAATAACCTCCTAAAATTCTCTTCGTTCGTAATACTTGCATATAGTATCTATCATTTT
>CALXZQ010000037.1 GCA_944393275.1 uncultured Clostridia bacterium | reverse complement strand
ATTTACTCTATAATTTTAAAATGGTTAATTCTCTAACTTTTATATTTTTATTATTTTGGACATTAAGTTATTAGGTGTATGATTTCCTACAATATGTCCCTCATCAATCATTCTTTTAACTAATTCTTCACTTGTATTTAAATAATGTGCAGTTATAAAAAAAGTAGCTTTTACATTATTTTCTTTTAATACATCTAATATTTTTTCTGTATATCCTGCTTCATACCCTTGGTCAAATGTTATATATATTTTTTTAGATTCATTGCTTCCAATTGAAATTCCCCCATATTTATTTATTAATTCCGTATTTACTTTCCCTAAATCTGGTTGTTTATGGTCTTTTTCTCTTTTTATACCCCAATTTATTTTTGTGTTACTTAATACATTTGCATTTACAAGTTTTGCATTCGTATCTCTTAATTCGTAATTTTCAACCAAGTTCTTAGCACTTAGGGTAGTTAATGTTAACAAAAATGGCAATAATAATGCTACAAATTTATTCTTCTTAGATAATATCTCTTTTATTTTATTCATAGTAATACCTCCCCTAAATTTTATGTTTGTATAAATATTGTTATTACTTTTATATTTATTTTTCTTACTGTTTTAACCGTTTTCCATATTTTTACAATTTTATCTATTGACATTAAAAAACTTTTGAATTATAGTGGAGTTTGTCACTGGAATTTTTTTACTTTTTTGTCGAATCGATAATAACCTTATGGAGGTTCTTATGTTATTATTAATATCAAATTTATCAAATATTTTATTTAATACTCCTTTAAATGCTATCTTAGAATACTTATTTTTGTTTATTGTACTTGTAGTTTCATTTGAAAGTATAATTTGTGCTATTTTACTATATTATATCTTCAGAAATAAGAAGGAATTAGAAGAAGTAAAAATATATAACAATAATCTGCAAAGTATAAATGATAATTTAAAATGCTTTAGGCATGATTTAAATAATATTCTTCAATCTATTGGAGGGTTTATTGAAGTTGAGGATATAACTTCGTTAAAAAAATACTATAAAGATTTACTAAAGGATAGTTATAATATTTCGAACTTAGATATTTTAAATCCAGATATTGTAAATAATCCATCAATATATAGTTTGTTATCATGTAAGTATCATAAGGCTGAATCCCAAAATGTACAAATGAATTTTAATTTAAATACTGGCTTTGATAATTTAGGTATAAATGATTATGAGCTTTCAAGAATTCTTGGAATACTTTTAGATAATAGTATAGAAGCATCTGTAGAGTGTAATGAAAAGATTGTCAATATAAAGTTATGTCAAGATTCGAAGCAGAATTGTAATTTACTAGTTGTAGAAAATACTTATTTAAATAAAAATATAGATACTGTTAAGATATTCGAAAAATCCTATACTACAAAACCTAAAAATACTGGCCTAGGTTTATGGGAAATAAATAAAATCTTAAATAAACATAATAATTTAAGCTTGTATACAACTAAAGATAGTAAATTCTTTACTCAACAATTAGAAATATATAAAAATTAAACATAAAGAATTTTATTCTCTATGTTTTTTTATTATATATTCTCAATATCTTCTAAAATTTTCCAAGTTTTATTGAATTCTGGTAATGATTTAAATGTCATCTCTTGTTTTCTTACTGGATGTATTATACTTAATTTATATGCCCAAAGTGCAATAGTTTTACCTCTTCCTCTAGTACCATATTTTTGGTCTCCATATATGCTATGATTTCTACTAGACAGTTGCACCCTAATTTGATGATGTCTACCTGTATGTAAATTTATTTGTAAGACAGATAAATTTATCTCCTCATCATATTTTAATACCTTGTAATCTAATTTAGCATACTTCGCATTTTTAACACCTTCTTTTGAAACTTTACTTACATTTGTTCTTTCATTTTTCAAAAGATAATCTTCTAATATATCTTCTTGTTTTTCCATTTTTCCATCTACTACAACTAAATAACTTTTCTTGAATTTCCTTGTTCTAACCTCTTCACTTAATCTACTTGCTGCTTTTGATGTTTTAGCAAATACCATAACACCACCTACTGGTCTATCTAATCTATGTACTAATCCTAAATATACATTACCAGGTTTATTATATTTTTCCTTTAAATATTCTTTTACTATGCTAAGCATATCTATATCACCTGTTTTGTCTCCTTGTGATGGAATATTTGGAATTTTTTCTACTACTATAATATGATTATCTTCATAAATTATTTTTAGATTTTGCATTGCTATTCCTCCCAGCGTCCATATATTCCACAAGGTAGTACAAGTTTTGAATCTTTCATTGGTATACCAATCTCTCCTGATGAAAGATTACCTTTATTTTTTATATTTAGTCTTAGAATATTTTCTAGAACCTTAGAAGAAATTCCTGTTGTATATGAGTTTATTAAAAAGAATAATGGTTTATTTGATAGAACTTTTGTACATAATTCTACTAGTTCATATATGTTATTTTCAAATTGCCATACCTCTCCATTTGCTCCCCTTCCATAAGATGGTGGATCCATAATTATGGCATCATACTTTCTACCTCTTCTTATTTCTCTTTGCACAAATTTTATTACATCATCAATAATATATCTTACAGGTCTTTTTTCTAAACCTGATGATATAACATTCTCTTTTGCCCATGAGACCATCCCTTTGGAACTGTCCACATGGCACACAGATGCTCCTGCGGATAAACAAGCTACTGTTGCTCCACCTGTATATGCAAATAAATTTAATACATTTATTTCTCTATTTGCTTTTTTTATTTTATTTATCATCCACTCCCAGTTAACAGCTTGTTCTGGAAACAAGCCAGTATGTTTAAATCCCATTGGTTTTATATTAAATGTTAAGTCTTTATATTTAACCTTCCAAGCTTTAGGTATATTAGTATTATATTCCCAACTTCCTCCTCCTGTTTTACTTCTATTGTATTTTGCATTTGCTTGCTTCCACTTGTTAGGAAATGATTTTTTATTCCAAATTATTTGTGGGTCTGGCCTTATTAATATTATATCCCCCCACCTTTCTAGTTTTTCTCCGTTTGCCATATCTAATATTTCATAATCTTGCCAATTATTTGCTAATTCCATTATTCTTACTCCATTTTTTAGATTTTAGATAACATAGAAAAGAAGTTATATATTAATATAACATTTGTAATTCCTAAAATAACTGTCATTCCAACTATTAATTGTATAAATTTACTTCTTTTAAATATTTGTCTAATAATGCTTGTCTTTTTTTCTTTTATGCTAGTATAATTAATATTTAAAGCTTGATCTTTTGCACCTTCCATGTAATAAATCCCCCTTATAAAATATCATTATTAAATAATATTCTTAAGATTTCGAATTTATTACTAGAACAGTATATATTTTAGCATATTTTATAGCCATTTTTCAATATAAAACATCAAAAAGGGGATTTTAGACTTGTATTCGCCTAATAATCCCCTTTTTATCCTAACATTTTATTTTTTTATTGATAATATTTTAAATTTAGTTTCCCCTCCAGGTGCGACAACTGTAACTATTTGATTTTTCTTTCCTCCTAGTAGTGCTTTTCCTATTGGTGATTCGTTTGATATTTTATTTTCTAAAACATTAACTTCTGTTGAGCCTACTATTGAATATTCTACTTTTTCGTTAAACTCCATATCTAAAACTTCCACCGTATTTCCTATTTGTACTGTCTTAGTATCTATTTCAGATTCATCTATTATCTTAGCAAATCTTAATTTTGCTTCTAATTCCATTATTTTATCTTCATTAGCAGCTTGTGCAGTTTTAGCTTCATCATATTCGGAGTTTTCAGATAAATCACCGAAACCTAAGGCTGTTTTTATTCTTTCTGCAATTTCTGCTCTCTTTATTGTTTTTAATTCTTCTAACTCTTTTTCTAATTTATCATACCCTTCTTGTGTAAGTAAAATCTCTTTGTTTTCTTCCATTTTATTCACTCCTTAAATATATGTCTGTATTTTAATTGACTACCATATTAAGATAATATAGTTTATTTGTCAAGTATTCTAGTTTAACTTTTTATTATTTTATATTCCATATTATTTATAATTCCATTATTTCCTAAAGTATTTACTACTTTAAATTTATCCATTTGTTTTATATTTTTAATGTCATTATATTCTAGTGCAAGTATTTTTGATTCATATACTTGTTTGTTATCAAATTTTTTAAAGATTTCCTCTTCATCATTTTTTTGAATAAATGAAATCTGTATGTCATTTATAATTATTCCTGAGAATGTCTTTGAAATTGAATGTATCTTATTTTCTAGGTTTATTATTACAGCTTTTTTATATAATTTATATTTACTAATTAATTCTTCAGGAAAATCTATATTTATTAAATATTTTGATTTAGCTAATCCTTTTTTCTTATTGTTACTAATAGATAGTATTATTCCTTTTTGTTCATATAACTCTTTTTCTATTTTCTTAAATCTAGATATATTATTAGTTATAATATTAATTCTTTTGGCTAATTCCGCAATATTACTAATTATATAACTATTAGTAACACTATTATTATTAACTAGTATAGACACTTCTTCTTCATTTAATCTTGATTCAGATTGTTCTATCACATACTCTAATATCTCTATACCGGAATTTTTTGTTAAAAAGCTTCCATCTAATATTTTAAAATTATTAGATTTTAACGCATATATAAAGTTTTCTTTTTTATTTAATTCCTTAGATAATACAACATTTTTTATTCCATTCTGCTTAGCTAGATATAATAAATTCTTCATAAAATTCTTGTTTATTTTTTCAAACTTATATTTAGGTATTCTAATAATCATTTTGTTTATTGCTACATTTTTATAACTATCATTTATAATGTTTAGTTTATCTATTTTTCCTATTATTTTAAAGTATATACCTTTTATTTTACTTTTTAACGTTTTTTCCTGGTTTTCATCTTCTTCTATAAATAAAATATTCAAAAAAACACCTTCTTAATATAATTTATTTTTATTTATATTAAGAAGGTATTTATTTTATTCCACATATTCTTTATTTAATTCTTCATCAACTATTTCCCATAAGCCATCAGATTCTCTATCCTTTTCCCAGAATGCTACTCCTGCTAATTTATACTTATTTGCCAATTTAATTTTCTCTGTTATTGATCTTTCATCTTCAATCCACATTGCACGAGTATTGTCTCCTTCTTTATATTCAATGTAGTATTGCTTTAATGTATCATCCCAAACTTTTTCTCCTTTTCCAGCGATTAATGAATCAACATCTTTAATTTCTACTGTTTTGCTAGGATCTTTTTCAGGATCATCTGAAAGTGTCCAGATTCTAGTATATAATGGAATTCCTAATATTATTTTTTCATTTTTTACAACTTCTTGATTTAAGAATTTATTTATATTTTTTTCCACCCAATCATAACCTGCTACTGTTCCTGCCTTTGATGAAGTTCCATGTTGATCATATGCCATGAAGATTATATAATCTGCAACATGTCCTATTACATTTCTGTCAAAACATAAAGACCAGTTAGGTGAGCCATCTGGAGCTGTTACATCCACTGAAAATGCTTTTCCTAATGCTTTTAATCTTGGTGCTAATTCTATTACTAATCTTGAATAACTATCTTTATCACTTTCGTTCATATATTCGAAGTCTAAATTTAGTCCATCTATATCATATATTTCTACTAATTCAACAATTCTATCTATTAAGGTTTGTCTTTTCTCAAAATCATTTAAAATTACAGATGTAGTTTCTTTGTATGAGTTATTTGAAAACATTGCCCATACTTGATATCCATTGCTATGTGCCCAATTTATATATTCTACTCCTTCAGGTCCTACGTTTTCCACTATATTTCCAGTCTCTGTTTCTAATGTGAAGAATGATGGTGAAACAACATTTATTCCTTGTATCGTTTGACCTGTTCTATCAGGGGCAGTAGCATATTCAGAAAAATAATCCCAAACAAGATTTACTTTTCCCTCTACTGGTTTTTTCTCTATGGTTTCTTCTCTTACTACATTAATTTCTGCTATATCTTTTTCTTTAATATACCCTATTTTTCCATTTTCGGTTCTAACTCTTGCCCAACCATCACTTGACGAAATATATATTACCTTATCACCCTTATTTACTCTCTCTAGTGTTCTTGATAATACTTTTGCTTTATATTTAACACTTACTTTTTTATTTACAGTAGCTTCTTTTACTTCTCTACTTACAGAATCTACTATAACTACTTGGTTATCTTCCTTATTTATATATGTTAAATTTGCATTATATACACTTTCACACATTTCTGAAAATGGTATATACATTATTTCGTTTTTAGTTATTATAGAAGCTTTTATATCTTGTAATTTTCCATTCACTTCCATATATTTATTATTGCCTAATAGTATTGCTATCTTGTCCTCATATGTAGTTACTAGTCTTTTATCATCTTCATAATATTTTATATATTTATCAAAGTAGTTTTGAACATCATCCTCTGATAAATATATAACTCCATTATCATCTATATAAACTTCATTTTTCATTCTCGCCGTTACATTTCTATTGTTAATTATTAAGTTTATCATGTCTTCCGTTCCTTCTTTTTGATAATCTGGCGCTATATACATGGCAAAAGTGGCTATAAACAATGCAAATAAAGTTATTATTAATGTCACTACTATTTTGATTTTGTTTGATTTTTTAGATTGATTAGTGTTATTATCTTTTATTTCTTCCAATATCTTTACCTCCGTTATTTAATATGATTATATTATCATAAATCATTTATTTAGTGAATACTTTTTATATAAATTTTTATTATTCTGTATTTCCTATCAAAAAACTGTTTTTTTTGTTAAAAAATCTTTATTTTTCTAGGATTTTATTGTATAATATTAATAGTTGTATTAAGGGGGGATTTTTATGTGGCATATATGGTTAATTTTGTCTGGAATATTCTTTATCCTAGAAATATTCACTTTAGGATTTTTAGTCTTTTGGCTAGGTGTAGCCTCCTTAATAACAATGTTGGTTAGTTTTTTCACAGATAATATTATGGTTCAGGTTACTGTGTTTTTAGTTTCATCAAGCCTACTTATATTTTTTACTAAACCACTTATTGATAAATTTCTAAAAAATAAAAAACCTGTTATAACAAATGCTTTTACTATTATTGGGAAAGAAGCCTTAGTTATTGAAGATATAGACCCAATAAAAGGAACCGGTCAAATAAATGTTGCTGGTGAAATATGGTCTGCAATGCCTTCAGATTCAGATATGATAATACCAAAAGGTTCTAAAGTTGAGATTGAAGGAATTAATGGTGTAAGAGCCTGTGTAAGACCATTACCATCAAATAAATTTTCAGGTATAGCAAATCAATAATTTATTATATACATTTTTTATATTTTTAAGGAGGATATTATGGGAGGAATTATATTTTTAGCTATTATGCTTGCAATTATACTTATAATAGCTTATAAAACAATTAAGGTAGTAAAACAATCAGAAGTTTATATTATTGAAAGATTAGGTAAATTTCACAAAATAGCTGATGCTGGTCTTACTATTATAATTCCATTTTTTGATCATGTTCGTAGTGTGGTTAGTTTGAAACAACAAACTATGGACATTCCACCACAAGGTGTTATTACAAAAGATAATGTTACTATAACAATAGACACTGTTGTGTTTTATCAAATAACAGATCCTGCTAAAGCAGTTTATGAAATTCAATCTTTAAAGAAAGGTATTGAATATTTAGCAATAACAACAATTCGTGATATCGTTGGTAAAATGGATTTAGATGAAACATTCAGTTCAAGAGATGCAATCAACCAAAGATTAAGAGTAATATTAGACGAAGCTACTGATAAGTGGGGTTGTAAAATTGATAGAGTTGAGATAAAAGATATTAATCCACCTGCTGATATCAGAGATGCAATGGAAAAACAAATGAATGCTGAAAGAAATAAAAGAGCTTTAATTCTTCAAGCAGAAGGTGAAAGACAATCTGCAATTACATTAGCTGAAGGTAAAAAAGCAGCTGCTATATTAGAGGCTGAGGCTGATAGAGAAGCTAAGATTAGACGTGCAGCCGGTGAAGCTGAAGCAATTGCTAAAATAGCTGAGGCTAAGGCTAAAGAAGTTGAATTGGTATATGAAGCAATTAAAAATGCCGACCCTGATGAAAAATTAGTTCAATTGAAGTCTCTTGAAGCTTTAGAGGAAGTTGCAAAAGGTGAAGCTAACAAAGTATTTATTCCATTTGAAGCAACAAATGCTTTAAGTAGTTTAGGAGCTGCTGCAGAAGCAATAAAAGATAATACTAAGAAAAAAGATAAAGAATAAGATAAATAAAAAAGATTAACAAATTTATTAATTGTTAATCTTTTTTATTTAATAGCAGATACTTTTTCTTGTTCTAATTCGTTCCATCTAAGTATTCGTATATCTTTATATTTATTTAAAACATCTTTATATTTGTTGTATTCATCTTCCCACAATATGTCTGGGACTTTATCAAATGCTCTAAACATTTTTTCAGCTTCTACTAAAAATACTACTTGCTCTTGTCTGCTCATATTCTCATATCTATTTGCTATTCTATATAATTTATCTAAATTTTGGTTTGCTTCAATAAAACTCCAAAAATCTTTTACTGTTAGTCCTGCTAAACGTATCTGCATAACCGCAAATGCAATTAAAGCAAATACTATTAAAACTAGTATATATAATATTATTAGCAGTGCATACATATTTTACCACCTTCTTTAGTAATAACAATATTATTATACCACATTTTAGGTTATTTAGCAATATTTGACAAGTCTTCTAATTTTTTTCAAACTTATCAGGTTCTGGATATTCGACTCCAAACTTCTCTACTGTTACATTCTGCATAACTGGAGGTTCTACAGGTCTATCTTTGCCACCTCCGAAACTACTCCTTGTTATAACTCTTGATTTTACTATTTTATCTACATTTTCCATTCCTTCTATAACTTTACCAAATGCAGCATATTTCCCATCTAAAAAAGTAGAATCATCTGTTACTATAAAGAACTGGGAACCTGCACTATTAGGGTTCATACTTCTTGCCATAGATATTGTTCCTCTTAAATGAGATATGTCATTTTCTATATTATTGTCAGAGAATTCTCCTATAATTCCATATCCTGGGCCACCCATTCCTGTTCCTTTTGGATCTCCTCCCTGTGCCATAAATCCCGGAATTGTTCTGTGGAATATTAAACCATTATAAAATCCTTTATCCACCAAACTTATAAAATTATACACCGTTTGTGGCGCTTTTTCTGGATATAATTCAGCTTTTATGATATCTCCATTTTCCATTTCAATTGTTACTATTGGATTCTTACTCATTTTAATTCCCCTTTCTTTTCTTATAATTATGTTTTTGCACTTTTCAATTATATCAAAATTACTAATTATAAATCTAGCAATCTTACACTTTTTTACAATTATTTTTAGACACCTTTGTACTATTTTCGATTTTATTCGACATTATTATAACTTAGCAATTTTTCATAATCCTCTGTATTAAAGTCTATTGTTGGGATTATTTTATTTTCTTTAATTAGTTCTTTAAATTCGTCTATTGTTACCCATTTTGCATCTACTACTTCTCCATCTAAAAAGATAAGCTGATTTATATCAATATCTTTTTTAAACAACCACAAGTCTTTAAAATCAGGAGGAATCTTATCTCTTCTAATTTCTTTTATAAATTTTGCATCTCCTTTTTGAAATTGTATGCCTAGTTCTTCATTTACTTCTCTTATTATTCCTTCTAAACTCGTTTCTCCTTCTAATATTGAACCACCTGTACATTCCCACATCAATGGATATTTTTTATGTCCTGCTCTCTTACTCATTAATAATTCGTTTTTTGAGTTTAATATTATCGCTGTTACAACAATATGATATTCTCCTTCTTTAAATTGATATTTGTCTCTTACTGCAATTTTACCTGTCTTTTTTCTATTTTTATCATATATATCCCAGGTTTCTAACAATTCTTTCATTATTTTCCTCTTCTATTCCAATTCATTATTTATTTTATGAACTCCTATTTTACCTTCTTTTAAGATGCTTTTCATTACTTTGGGTAAAAGTTCATATTCATCAATTTTATCAATTTCTATCCATTCATACTGTAGAGAATCTTTTCCCTCAACATTTTTTAGAGTTGTTTCAATTAATTTATCTTCTTCATTTTTAAACTCAGCTTTATATACAAACATTATCTCATGATATTTTATACCATTTGCACTAAAGAAGTTTTCTATTGTTGCGATGTGATCCGTTACATCCACTTCTTTTCCTGTCTCCTCTAATATTTCTCTTTTTACTGTTTCTTGTGAATTTTCTCCTATGGTAATTCTTCCACCTAAAAGTACATAGTGAGTCTTTTCTTTTCTCTTATGTAACAATACTTTTCCATTATGAATAATTACCCCTGCAGCTCTTAAGTTTAATTTATATTCTCCTACATCTAGACATATATCCATAAATTTCTACCTTCCTATATATTTTTGTTTCTTCATAATTCTACTTTATACTACTTTTTATTTTCAGATGCAATAAATTTTCATATTTTTATTTGTATAAAAATATTTTAACTTTTTTAACTTTTTTGGATAAAAATGATGACAATTTAAATAATATATAGTATACTGTTTCTGTAAGATATCCTTAATTTATTAATCGTTTTACCAGAACACTCTTTAATAAATTTTGGATATCTTATTCTATTTTATACTTATAAAATATGATTTTTATTTTTAATTCAATGATTTTAAAATAAATTTATATAAATAAAAGGCAGGAGCCTCTAAAGCACAAATACGTGCTTTAAAGGTCCTGCTTATGGCTGGGCTACTTTGTTGAAATCCTTACAAAGAAGCCCTTTTTTCTGGTCGTGTCTGGAAGGATCTCAGCGGGGTTCCATTTGGATTCAGGTGTGCCCACTCCGTGGGCCTCATCGACCTTTGCTTTCTTTTGCATGGCCTCTTCAAGGGTATATCCCTCGTCTCTGTCTCCCCAGTGCTTCCGAAACTCAGATACGCTTGCCATTTTTAGTCCTCCTTATTGTGTTCATAATAACTGTTTGTGACTCTTCAACCAATAGGTTCAATAATTATTATACCATATTTTTAAAATATTTTCAAACTATTGTTTATT
>CALXZQ010000036.1 GCA_944393275.1 uncultured Clostridia bacterium | reverse complement strand
ATTAAATAAAAAAAATATATAAAAAGGTATTGACTTACGGAATAGAGCATTGTATAATAGTAAAGCATGTAGATTTGCGGTGAAGTAGAATGTGGCTACACCTGGAATATATACGGGTGGAGGGAACTTCTATGGAGTATGTCTTGGCTTGGACCGGGCGGTAAGTTTGATATATAATTAAGCACTTATCCCAAGAAAATCATGCAATGCTTGGGCTTTTATATTGGGTTTTAACAAAACACAAGGGTGCGTTTAAACTTGCCTAGGTAACATTAAATTTTAAGGAGGGAAAATACTATGGCAACAACAAATCAAATGGTAGGAAGTGAAAAAATCAGAATAAGATTAAAAGCTTATGATCATGTAATCTTAGATCAGTCTGCTGAGAAAATAGTAGATACTGCTAAGAAAACAGGAGCAAAAGTTTCAGGTCCTATTCCACTACCAACACAAAAAGAAGTTATAACAATTTTACGTTCTCCACACAAATACAAAGATTCAAGAGAACAATTTGAAATGAGAACACATAAAAGAGTTATTGATATTCTTTACCCAACACAAAAAACAGTTGATAATCTAATGAAATTAGAATTACCTGCTGGTGTTGAAATAGAAATAAAATTATAGTTTAGAGTTATGTCAAAATAACAACAATTTAAACCAAGCTGGTGAAAATCAGCCAATAGTTAGGAGGAAACAAAAAATGAATAAAGGTATAATAGGTAAAAAACTTGGGATGACTCAAATCTTTGATGAGAAAGGAAGAGTTATACCAGTAACAGTAATAGAAGCTGGACCTTGTGTAGTTGCACAAGTAAAAACAGTTGAAACAGATGGATATAATGCAATTCAATTAGGATTTGGAGATGTAAAGCCATCTAAAATAAATAAACCAGAAGCAGGACATTATGCTAAAGCTAATTTAACAGCAAAAAAACATTTAAGAGAATTTAGATTAGACGATATATCTAATTATAAAGTTGGAGATGAATTAAAAGCAGATGTGTTCGCAGAAGGAGAAAGAGTTGATATCCAAGGAATAACAAAAGGAAAAGGATTCCAAGGTGTTATAAAAAGACATGGACAAAGTAGAGGACCTATGGGACATGGTTCTATGTATCATAGAAGACCAGGATCTATGGGATCAACATCTACTCCAGGTAGAGTATTTAAAGGTAAAAAACTACCAGGACATATGGGAGTTATAAAAGTTACAATACAAAATTTAGATGTTGTAAAAGTTGATATGGATAAAAACGTTATATTAGTAAAAGGTAGTGTTCCAGGAGTTAAAGGAGCAATATTAAAAATAAAATCAAGTGTAAAAATGAGTAAATAGGAAGGAGGAAGAAGTAAATGCCTAAAGTAGACGTATATAATATAGAAGGTAAAAAAGTTAGCGATATAGAACTAAATGAAAATATATTCGGAATCGAACCAAACGAAGCTGTAGTACATAGCGTTTTAGTTAATTATTTAGCTAATCAAAGACAAGGTACACAAAGTACAAAAACAAGATCAGAAGTATCTGGTGGTGGAAGAAAACCATGGAGACAAAAAGGAACAGGTAGAGCAAGACAAGGTTCTATAAGAGCTCCACAATGGATTAAAGGTGGTATAGCATTAGGACCAAAACCTCGTTCATATAAATATAGAGTTAATAAAAAAGAAAGACAATTAGCTATAAAATCATTATTAAGTTCAAAAGTATTAGAAAATAATTTAGTTGTAATAGATAAAGTTGAATTAAAAGAAATAAAAACTAAGAATATGGTGAAAGCATTAGAAAACTTAAAAGTAACAGGAAAAACTTTAATATTATTACCTGAAAAGAACGAAAATGTACAAAAATCAGCTAGAAATATTGAAGGAGTAAAAACAACTTTAGTAAATACAATAAATGTTTATGATTTATTAAAATATAATAAATTAGTAATTACTTTAGATACAGTTAAAAGTTTAGAGGAGGTGTACGCATAATGAGAGCAGAAGAAATTATAATTGCACCAGTTGTAACTGAAAAAAGTAATGGAGAACTACAAGAAGGTAAATATACTTTTAAAGTAAATAAAAAAGCTACAAAAATTGAAATAGCAGAAGCTGTAGAAAAATTATTTGAAGTTAAAGTTTTAAAAGTAAATACAATGACAATAAAAGGAAAAGAAAAAAGAGTAGGAAGATATGTAGGAAAAACTTCAGATTGGAAAAAAGCTATAGTAACTATAGATACAAACCCAGGAGATAAAACATATCTTGCAAAAGGTGGAAAAGTAACAAAAATATCTAAGAAATATAAAGATTCAATAGATGAATTTATGGGAGCTTAGAGCATAGAGTAAACATATCTGGAAAATACCAGGAAAATAAAGAATATCTGTATGTAGAACAGGAAAAAATCTACAAATAAATAATAAAGGAGAAATTAAAAATGGGAATGAAACATTTTAAGGCATATACACCATCTAGAAGAAATATGACAGTTTCAAATTTCGAAGAAATAACAAAGAAAACTCCTGAAAAATCTTTATTAACAACAAAGAAAGAAAAAGCAGGAAGAAACGCATATGGAAGAATAACTGTTAGACATCAAGGTGGTGGAAATAGACAAAAATATAGAATAATAGATTTTAAAAGACAAAAAGATGATATGGTAGCTACAGTTATAGGAATCGAATATGATCCAAATAGAAGTGCTAACATAGCATTAATCCAATATGAAGATGGAGAAAAAGCATATATAATAGCACCAGCAGGATTAACAGATGGAGATAAAGTTGTATCTGGACAAAAAGTTGATATTAAACCAGGAAACTGTATGCCATTAGAATCTATACCAGTAGGTACTATGATCCACAATATAGAATTAAATCCAGGACAAGGAGCTAAATTAGTAAGAGGTGCAGGTCAAGGTGCACAACTTATGGCTAAAGAAGGAAAATATTCACATGTAAGACTTCCATCAGGAGAAATGAGACTTATTTTAACAAGATGTAGAGCCACAATTGGAACAATTGGAAACTCTGACCATGAAAATGTTAAGTTAGGTAAAGCTGGAAGAAAAAGACATATGGGTATTAGACCTACAGTTAGAGGTTCTGTTATGAACCCAGTTGATCACCCACATGGTGGTGGTGAAGGTAGAGCACCAGTAGGACACGCAGGTCCATTAACACCTTGGGGTAAACCAGCTCTAGGATACAAGACAAGAAATAGAAAGAAACAATCAAATAAATTTATAGTTAAGAGAAGAAAATAATAGAAAGGAGATAATTTAATGTCAAGATCTAGTAAGAAAAAACCATTTGTAGCAGAAAAATTATTAAAGAGAATAGAAGCTATGAATGAATCAGGAAATAAAGAAGTTTTAAAGACATGGTCAAGATCTTCTACTATTTATCCTCAAATGGTTGGACACACAATAGCTGTTCATGATGGTAGAAAACATATACCAGTTTATATAACTGAAGAAATGATAGGACATAAATTAGGTGAATTTGCTCCAACAAGAACATTTAAAGGTCATGCAGGAGAAAAAACATCTAAAGTAGGATAAATAAAAATTTAATGTAAATATAATCAAAACTAATTCATAAATGGAATCATCCATAATATGAAAAGGAGGGAAATGAATTGGAAGAAACAATAAGAGAAGCAAAAGCTGAATTAAAGTATGCAAGAATCTCATCTAGAAAAGTTAAAATAGTAGCAGACTTAATTAGAGGGAAAAATGTTGATGAAGCTTTAGCAATTGTTAAATTTACACCAAAAGCATCATCAGAAATAATCGAAAAGTTATTAAAATCAGCAATTGCAAACGCAGAAAATAATCATGGAATGAGCCATGAAAAATTATATATATCTGAAATTTATGCTAACCAAGGTCCAACTTTAAAAAGAATTAGACCTGCAGCTAAAGGTTCAGCTGTTAGAATTAGAAAAAGAACAAGTAATATAACAATAAAATTAAGAGAAATTGACAAATAGAAGAAAGGAGGAAAATTTAGCATGGGACAAAAAGTAAATCCACATGGAGCAAGAGTAGGTGTAATCAAAGATTGGAATTCTAAATGGTATGCAGGTTCTAAAAATTTTGGAGACTATTTAGTAGAAGATTACAATATTCGTAAATTACTTAAAAAGAAATTATATACAAGCGGAATTTCTAAAATAGAAATAGAAAGAACTGCTAAATTTGTTAAAATAAATGTTTATACAGCTAAACCAGGATTAGTTATCGGTAAAGGTGGAAATTTAGCTGA
The DNA here is from genome assembly GCA_944393275.1 of uncultured Clostridia bacterium. Lineage (GTDB taxonomy): Bacteria > Bacillota > Clostridia > TANB77 > CAG-508 > Merdicola. Next base: position 7,016 of record CALXZQ010000036.1, on the reverse strand, counting down.
AACTTTAAAAGAAGAAATTAAAAAAATGATAGGTAAAGATATAAACCTAAATATTATAGAGGTAAAAAATGTTGATGTTGATGCACAATTAGTTGCAGAAAACATAGCAGGACAACTAGAAAGAAGAATTTCATTCAGAAGAGCTATGAAACAATGCATGCAAAAAACTATGAAAGCAGGTGCTTTAGGAATTAAAACTGCAGTATCTGGAAGATTAGGTGGAGCTGATATGGCTAGAACTGAATTTTATAAAGATGGTACAATACCACTTCAAACTTTAAGAGCTGATATAGATTATGGATTTGCAGAAGCAGATACAACTTATGGAAAAATAGGTGTAAAAGTTTGGATATATAAAGGAGAAATTCTTCCAACTAAGAAAAACGTGGAAGGAGGAGACAGATAATGCCATTAATGCCAAAAAGAACTAAATATAGAAAAATGCAAAAAGGTAGAAACAGAGGTGTAGCTACTAGAGGAAACAAAGTTACAGACGGAGAATATGGAATCCAAGCATTAGAAGCAGGATGGATTACAGGAAATCAAATAGAAGCTGCCCGTATAGCAATGACTCGTTATATAAAAAGAGGTGGAAAAGTTTGGATAAAAATATTTCCAGATAAACCAATATCAACTAAACCATTAGGAACTCGTATGGGTAAAGGAAAAGGAGCTGTTGAATATTGGGTAGCTGTTGTAAAACCAGGTAGGGTAATGTTTGAAATAGCAGGCGTTCCTGAAGAAACAGCTAGAGAAGCTTTAAGATTAGCTATGAACAAGTTATCTGTAAAATCAAAATTCGTAGCAAGAGAAACTGAGAATAAGGTGGGTGATAGCAATGAAGATTAATAAAATAAGAGAAATGTCTTCACCAGAACTAGAAAAAGAACTATCAGAATTAAAAACAGAATTATTTAAATTAAGATTTAGTTTAGCTACAAACGGATTAGATAATCCTATGAAAATAAAAGAAGTAAGAAAAGATATAGCTAAAATAAATACTGTATTAACAGAAAGAAAATTAGCTGAAAGCAAATAATAGCTAGAAGCGAGAAAGGAGAAATCTAATGGAAGAAAGAAATCTTCGTAAAGTTTTAATCGGAACAGTTAAATCTAATAAAATGGATAAAACTATAGTAGTTGCAGTTGAAACTAGTAAAAAACATAAGACATATGGAAAATTCATGAAAAGAACTTATACTCTAAAAGCTCATGATGAAAACAATGAATGCCAAATCGGAGATAAAGTAAAAGTTATGGAAACAAGACCTTTATCAAAAGATAAAAGATGGAGATTGGTTGAAATAGTTGAAAAGGCAATTATTAAATAGAGATTTATATAAATATAAAAAAGGAGGTACTAGCTAATATGGTACAACAACAATCAATACTAAAAGTAGCTGATAACACTGGTGCAAAAGAAATTATGTGTATTAGATGTTTAGGCGGTTCATATAGAAAATATGCCAGAATAGGTGATATAATAATAGCTTCTGTTAAATCAGCAACACCAGGCGGCGTTGTAAAAAAAGGTGATGTTGTTAAAGCTGTAGTAGTAAGAACTAAAAAGCCTACTAGAAGAGCAGATGGTTCTTATATAAGATTTGATGAAAATGCAGCTGTTATAATAAAAGACGACGGAAATCCAAGAGGTACACGTATATTTGGACCTGTTGCAAGAGAATTAAGAGATAAAGATTATATGAAAATCTTATCTTTAGCTCCAGAAGTTTTATAATTAGAAAAATATTATACAAAATTAAAAAATGAAGAAGTTTTGTATCAATTAAAGTTGTAAGAAAAGGAGGCAAAACCTTATGAAAATAAGAAAAGGTGATACAGTTAAAGTTTTATCTGGTAATGATAAAGGTAAAACTGGTGAAGTATTAGAAATTATTCCTAAAACACAAAAAATAATTGTTAAAGGAGTAAACATAAGAAAAAAACACGTAAAGCCAAGAAAACAAGGTGAAGAAGGCGGAATAATACCAACTGAATGTGCTATACATAGTAGCAAAGTAAATGTTCTATGTCCAAAATGTGGTAAACCTACAAGAATAGGATATAGAGTAGAAAAAGATGAAAAAGTTCGTTTTTGTAAAAAATGTGAAGCAGTTATAAAATAATAGATTAGAAAGGAGGAAACAAGAAACTCATGGAAAAATTAAGAGAACAATATAAAAATGAAGTAGTTCCAGCATTAATGAAAAAATTCAATTATAAATCAGTTATGGAAGTTCCAAAGCTAGAAAAAATAGTATTAAATGTTGGATTAGGGGATATAAGAGATAACCCAAAATCATTAGATAATGCTGTTAATGATTTACAAATAATAACAGGTCAAAGACCAATTATAACAAAAGCTAGAAAATCAATAGCAGCTTTCAAATTAAGAGAAGGTGCTAATGTTGGTTGCAAAGTAACATTAAGAAATGGAAAAATGTATGACTTTGCATACAAATTATTTAATATTGCAATGCCAAGAATAAGAGATTTTAAAGGAATATCAGCTAACTCATTTGATGGAAGAGGAAATTATTCAATGGGTGTAAAAGAGCAACTAATATTCCCAGAAATAGAATATGATAAAGTAGATAAATTAAGAGGTATGGATATAATTTTTGTAACAACAGCAAAAACTGATGAAGAAGCTAAAGAATTACTAAAACTTCTAGGTATGCCTTTTAAAAATTAATTTATTCAAAGATTGAAAGGAGAATACTATGGCTAAAAAATCATTAAAGATAAAACAACAGAAACCACAAAAATACGCTACTAGAGAATATAATAGATGTAAAATTTGTGGAAGACCACATGCTTATATTAGAAAATTTGGAATTTGCCGTGTATGTTTTAGAAATTTAGCTTACAAAGGTGAAATTCCAGGTGTAAAAAAAGCAAGCTGGTAATATTTATGAAATATACAGTAAAAAATATATATAAACTAAAAAGGAGGGAAATATAAGTGAATACTACAGACCCAATAGCAGATATGTTAACAAGAATAAGAAATGCAAGTAGAGCAAAACATAAAACAGTTGATGTACCTTGTTCAAATATGAAAAAGTCAATTGCTGATATATTACTAAGAGAAGGTTATATAAAATCAGTAGAAGAAATAAAAAATGATAATCAAGGGATTTTAAGAATTTCATTAAAATATGATGAAAAAGGAGCAAAGACTATTTCAGGATTAAAGAGAATTAGTAAACCTGGATTAAGAGTATATGCTTCTAAAGAAGATTTACCACGAGTATTAAACGGATTAGGAATAGCTTTAATTTCAACATCAAAAGGAATAAAGACTGATAAAGAAGCAAGACAAGAAAACTTAGGTGGAGAAGTTTTAGCTTATGTATGGTAATAAATCAAATCTTTAATTTAGGTAAAGAAGGAGGGAAACTTAGAATGTCAAGAATAGGAAATGCACCTATTACAGTTCCAGAAAACGTAGAAGTTAAAATAGAAGGACAAAAAATTACTGTAAAAGGACCTAAAGGAACATTAGAAAGAGAATTTCACAAAAATATGACTGTAGCTATGGAAGACAATGTTATAAAAATAACAAGATTAGATGACGAACCATATAACAGAAGTCTACATGGATTAACAAGAACTTTAATAAAAAATATGATAGAGGGAGTAACAAACGAATTTGCAAGAGAATTACAAATTAATGGTGTTGGTTACAGAGTTCAAAAGCAAGGTAACGATTTAAACTTAGTTTTAGGATACTCTCATCCAATAATATTTAAAGCTCCAGAAGGAATTACTTTTGATGTACCAAATCCAAATACAATAATAGTAAAAGGAATTGATAAAGAATTAGTTGGTCAAACAGCAGCTGTTATAAGAACAAAGAGACCACCAGAAGTTTATAGAGGAAAAGGAATTAAATATGCTGAAGAAGTAATTAGACGTAAAGAAGGAAAAGCAGGTAAGAAATAAAATTAAATAATATATGAATTAATTTTAGAAAGGAGAGAGACAAGAGTGATTACAAAAACTAATAGAAAATTAGAGAGAACAAGAAGACATATACGTGTTCGTAGAAAAGTCAGTGGTACTGCAGAACGTCCAAGATTATGTGTATATAGAAGTAACAGTAACATATATGCACAAATCATAGATGATACTGTAGGAAAAACCTTAGTATCTGCTTCAACTTTAGATAAAGAAATAAAAACTAAATATTCTAATAAAGAAGCAGCAAAAGAAGTGGGAACATTAATAGCTAAAAGAGCTTTAGAGAAGAATATAAAAACTGTAGTTTATGATAGAGGTGGATATGTATACCACGGAGTTATAAAAGAATTAGCTGAAGCTGCAAGAGAAGGCGGATTAGAATTTTAAGAAGGAGGAAAAAACTGATGCAAGAGGAAAATACAGTTGAATTAAAAGAAAAAGTAGTTGCTATAAACAGAGTTGCTAAGGTTGTTAAAGGTGGTAGAACTTTTAGATTTAGTGCTTTAGTTGTTGTTGGTGATGAAAATGGACACATTGGTGTTGGTAATGGTAAAGCTTCAGAAGTTCCAGATGCTATAAAAAAAGCTATAGAAGAAGCTAAAAAGAATTTAATCGAAGTACCAGTTGTTGGAACAACAATACCACATGAGTTTATAGGACAATTCGGAAGTGCTAATGTAATGCTAAAACCAGCTCCAGAAGGTTCTGGATTAATAGCAGGAGGAAGTGTAAGACCTGTTTTAGAGCTTGCTGGATATAAAGATATAAAGACAAAAGTTATTGGAACAAACAATCCAAGAAACGTAATATATGCAACAATAAATGCTTTAAAGAACATGAGAACTATCGAACAAGTAGCTAAGAAAAGAGGAAAAAAAGCTAGCGAAATATTATAAAATAATTTATAAATATTATAGAAAATTTTATAAAGTTATGATAGGATGTAAACAAATAACGAGGAGGTGCAAAACTAGAATGCAATTAGATGAATTAAAACCAGCAGTTAAAAAAACTACAAGAACTAGAGTAGGACGTGGAATTGGTTCAGGACTTGGAAAAACTTCTGGAAGAGGTCATAAAGGACAAAAAGCTAGATCAGGTGGAGGAGTTAGAAGAGGTTTTGAAGGCGGTCAAACACCATTATATAGAAAATTACCAAAAAGAGGATTTACTAACATTCATGCTAAAGATTACACTGAAGTAACTTTAACAATGTTAAATAAGAGCGAAGCTACAGAAGTATCAGCTGAAACACTATTAGCAGAAGGAATAATAGGAAAAATTAAAGACGGAATAGTAGTTATTGCTACAGGTAGCTTAGATAAAAAATTAACTGTTAAAGCTAAGAGATTTACTAAAGGAGCTGCTGAAAAAATAGAAGCAGCTGGAGGAAAGATAGAGGTGATTTAGTTGTTTAAAACTATAAAAAATGCATTAAAGACACCAAAAATCAGAAATAGATTATTATATACACTATTGTTAATAGTTATATTTAGATTCGGTTGTCACGTAACAGTACCAGGAGTAGATATATTAGAATTAAATAAGGCATTTGAAGGAGTAACTGGATTATCTGGACTTATAAATATTATATCTGGAGGTGCGTTTGCTAGATTCTCAATCTTTGCAATGACAATAACTCCATATATAACATCATCAATAGTTATGCAATTATTAACAATGATTATACCTTCTTTAGAAAGATTATCAAAAGAAGGTGGAGAAGTTGGAAGACAGAAGATGAATAGATATACAAAAGTATTAACTATAGTATTAGCACTAATAGAAGCTACAGGATTATATCTATCTTATAAAGATCAAATATTTGTTGATTCAACCATATTAACAGGAGTAGTAGTTATTATATCATTAATAGCAGGAACAGCTTTGCTTATGTGGCTTGGAGAACAAATTACCAATAAAGGAATTGGAAATGGAATATCAATGATTATATTCGTTGGTATAGTATCAGGAATTCCTTCTGCTATAACAAATGTAGTTGGATTAATTGCACCAAATAGTGTATTTAGTACAACTGGATTATTACAAGCAATAGGAATAGCTATAGGAGCTTTATTACTTGTAATGGGAGTTATATTTGTACAACAAGCAGAAAGAAGAATACCAGTTCAATATGCTAAAAAAGTAGTTGGAAGAAAAATGGTTGGAGCGCAAAACACACATATTCCATTAAAGCTAGCAGTAGCAGGAGTTATGCCAATAATTTTTGCTTCATCATTTATGACATTCCCTGCAATTATAATCCAAATGTTTGATCCTAATATTGCAGAACACACAGGAATTTGGAATGTAATATATAATTTTTCACTAGCTACGTCTACTACAACAGTAGATGTATGGTATTCTATAGCAAATGCTATTGTATATTTATTACTTATTGTTGGATTTACATTCTTTTATACATATGCAACATTCAATCCTGCAGAAGTTGCAAACAATATAAAGAAAAATGGTGGATTTATTCCAGGTATAAGATCTGGAAAGCCTACAGCAGATTATTTATCATCAGTAATAGGCAAATTAACTTGGTTTGGTGGATTATTCTTAGCAATAATAGCCATAATACCAATGTTTATGAGATTTTTACCAGAATCTTTAAGCAGTGTTGCTTTTGGAGGAACATCTATACTTATAGTAGTTGGTGTTGCCCTAGAAACAGTACAACAACTAGAATCACAATTAGTAATGAGACATTACAAAGGATTCCTAGAATAAATAAAAAAGTATATATAACAAGGGTGCGACCTTTAGGTCGTGCCCTAAAAACTGTTTAATATTGATAAGCTTTTTTAAAGTATATTGTAATAGAATATATTTTAAAAAGACTAATATCAATATTATGTTTTGGAGGTAAGGATTATGAATATTATTATGTTAGGAGCACAAGGTACAGGAAAGGGAACTTTAGCAGGATTCTTGGTAGAAAAGCTAGGAATTCCACAAGTATCAACAGGAGATATTTTCAGAAAACATATGAAAGAAGGAACGGAACTAGGAAAAATTGCTAAAGAATATATAAATAAAGGAAA
>CALXZQ010000035.1 GCA_944393275.1 uncultured Clostridia bacterium | reverse complement strand
CTAAAATAATTTTAAATGGTGCAGAATGGTATTCTAGTATAGGTACAGAGAAATCAAAAGGAACAAAAGTATTTGCATTAGGTGGTAATGTAAATAATATAGGACTAGTTGAAGTGCCAATGGGTGTTACATTAAGAGAGATAGTATTTGATATTGGTGGAGGAATACCAAATGGAAGAAAATTTAAAGCAGCTCAAACAGGAGGACCTTCAGGAGGATGTATTACAGAAGAACATTTAGACACACCAATAGATTATGAATCACTTCAGGCGATAGGCTCAATGATGGGCTCTGGTGGCCTTATAATCATGGATGATTCAAAATGTATGGTTAATCTAGCAAAATTCTATCTAGGATTCACAGTTGATGAGTCTTGTGGTAAATGCACACCTTGTAGAATTGGGACAAAAAGATTATTAGAACTATTAGAAAGAATAACAGAAGGAAATGGAGAAGAAGGAGATATCGAAAAATTAGAGAGGTTATGTAGTAATATCCAAAAATCTTCAATTTGTGGTCTTGGCCAAACAGCACCAAATCCAGTTATGAGTACGATAAAATATTTTAGAGAAGAGTATAGAGAACATATAGATCATAAACAATGTAGAGCAGGAGAATGTAAGGCATTAATGAACTTACATATTGATGAGGCACTTTGCAAAGGATGTGGTCTATGTAAGAGAAATTGTCCTGTAGATGCTATTTCAGGTGAAGTAAAACAACCTCATATAATAGATACAGAAAAATGTATTAAGTGTGGGACTTGTATAAGCAAATGTCCATTCCACGCTATAATGAGTTAGGAGGTTATTATGGTTAATTTAAGTATAAATGGAAGAGAAGTTCAAGTAGAAGAGGGAACAACTATCTTAGAAGCGGCTAAAAAAGTTAATATAGATATTCCAACATTATGCTTTTTAAAGGATATAAATGAAGTTGGAGATTGCAGAATGTGTGTTGTAGAAGTTGAAGGAAGAAAAGGATTTGCGACTTCTTGTATTCAAAAAGTAGAAGAAGGTATGGTTATAAAAACTAATACACCTGCTGTCATTGAAGCTAGAAAAATAGTATTAGATTTAATATTGTCAAACCATGATAGAGAATGTTTAACTTGTACTAGAAATGGTACTTGTGAGCTACAAAACCTAGCACAAGAATTTTATGTAAATGATATTAGATATAAAGGTGAAAGAAATAGACACGAAATAGATGATAGTTCTCCAGCAATAGTACGAGATTTTAATAAGTGTATTTTATGTAGGAGATGTGTTGCAACTTGTAAAAATGTCCAAGGAATAGGAGCAATTGACTGTACGCAAAGAGGCTTTGCATCAACAATATCTACATATAAAAATAAAAGCTTAAATGATGTAAATTGTACATTTTGCGGACAGTGTATAGAGGCATGTCCTGTAGGAGCTTTAAAAGAAAAAGATGAAACAGAAGCTGTATGGGAAGCCTTAAGAGATGATAATAAATATGTAGTTGTACAAACTGCTCCAGCTGTTAGAGCAGCTTTAGGTGAAGAGTTTGGAATGGAAATAGGAACTAATGTGGAAGGTAAAATGGTTGCTGCATTAAAACGTATGGGATTTAATAAAGTGTTTGATACAAATACAGGAGCAGATTTTACAATTGTAGAAGAAGGAAATGAGTTCTTACAAAGGTATTCAAATGGAGGAACTCTACCTATGATTACTTCTTGTAGTCCTGGTTGGGTAAGATATTTGGAAATGAATTATCCAGAATTAATTCCAAATCTATCTAGTTGTAAATCTCCACATCAAATGTTTGGTGCTATCATAAAAACATATTTTGCCGAAAAAAATAACATAGATCCTAAAGATATAGTTACTGTTTCTGTAATGCCTTGTATTGCTAAAAAGTTTGAAAAGACAAGGGATAATATGTCAGGTAGCGGATACCCAGATGTAGACAATGTAATAACAACTAGAGAACTTGCAAGAATGATAAAACAAGCACATATAGATTTTGTGAACTTAGAGGATGAAAAATTTGATGTTCCTATGGGAGAAGCAACAGGTGCAGGTGCAATATTTGGAACAACAGGTGGTGTTATGGAAGCAGCACTAAGAACTGTATATGAAAAGGTAACAGGAAATTCTTTTGAAAGATTAGATTTACATGAAATACGTGGAGAAAAGGGAATCAAAAGAGCCACCTTAAATATGAATGGAACTGATATAAAAGTTGTTGTAGCATCAGGATTAAAAAATGCTCAAACAATTATGGAAGAAATAAAATCTGGAAAAGCAGACTACCAATTTGTAGAGATTATGGCATGTCCTGGAGGCTGTGTAATGGGTGGAGGCCAACCTATAAGAACATCAAAAGAAAGAGCTAATATTGATATAAGAGCAAAAAGAGCGAATGCACTATATTCAATAGATGAAAAAAGTACTATTAGAAAATCACATGAAAATCCAATATTAAAGAAAATATATGAGGAATATCTAGGAGAGCCTGGTGGGCATAGAGCTCATGAACTATTACATACAACTTATGTAAAAAGAGAGAAATATAAATTAGACTAGGGAGAAATATATTATGATTGATTATGAAGAAATTAAGGCTAATTTAATAAACTTAAAAGATAGATTAAATAAACTTGGGAGTTCTCTTTGACATTGATAAACTAAATTCTGAATTAAAAGAGCTTGAAGGTTTAACAATGAAACAAGACTTTTGGACTGGGGGCTCAGATACAACTAAAGTACTTCAAAAAATTTCAAATATTAAATCTAAAAAAGAAGAATATGAAGGTAATTTAAGTAAAATAAAAAATCTTTTAGATATGTTAGAGTTAATTAATATAGAATTTGATGAGTCAATTTATATTGAGTTAAAAAAAGAATTGAAACAAGTAGAAAAAGCAATTGATAAAATGGAAACGAAGATACTTTTATCAGGTAAATATGATAGAAATAATGCAATAATAACTCTTCATCCAGGTGCAGGAGGAACAGAATCTCAAGATTGGGTGCAAATGTTATATAGGATGTATTCAAGATGGGCAAGTCAAAATGGATATACAGTTAAAGAATTAGACCTTTTAGAAGGTGATGAGGCAGGAATCAAAAGTGTTACAGCATTAGTTCAAGGAGATTATGCATATGGGTACCTAAAAGGAGAAATGGGAGTACATAGATTAGTTAGAATCTCTCCTTTTGATAGTGGGGGAAGACGACATACTTCTTTTGCATCTGTGGAAGTATTGCCTGAGATTACAGAAGACATAGAGATAAATATAAATCCAGCAGATTTGAGAATTGACACATATAGAGCATCAGGAGCAGGAGGACAACATATAAATAAAACAGACTCAGCTGTTAGAATTACTCATATTCCAACTAATATTGTTGTAGCTTGTCAATCTGAGAGATCTCAAGCTATGAATAAAGATACTGCAATGAAAATGCTAAAATCGAAACTTCTTCATTTAAAAGAACAAGAACATAAAGATAAAATAGAGGATTTAAAAGGTGTTCAAAAAGATATAGCCTGGGGAAGTCAAATACGTTCTTATATTTTCTGCCCATATACATTAGTAAAAGACCATAGGACAAATTATGAAGTTGGAAATGTAGAACAAGTTATGAATGGAGACTTAAATGAGTTTATGGAAGCATATTTGAAATATGAGAAAAATAAGGAGAAACAATGATTAGAAGACTAGAAAGTGATGATATAGATGTAATTGCTAAAATTTGGCTAGATACGAATATACAAGCGCATTCTTTTATTAGTAAAGAATATTGGGAAACTAATTTGGATTTAGTAAGAAAAAATTTATTGGAAGCGGAGATTTATATATATGAAAATGGTAAAAATATAATTCAGGGTTTTATAGGAATTACTGGTAATTATATTGCTGGAATATTTGTTATTCAAGAAATGCAATCAAAAGGAATAGGTAAAAAATTAATTGATTTTGTTAAAAATATAAGAAATAAATTAAGTCTAAATGTATATATTAAAAATGAAAGAGCTGTTAGTTTTTATCTAAGAGAAGGCTTTACTATAAAAAAAGAGGTATGTGATATTAATACAGGAGAAAAAGAGTACCATATGATATGGAATAAAGCAAATACATAATTTAAAAACTGTCTAGCATATTATTTTGATTTGTCAATTAGTAGACTTTTTTGACAATATATGATATAATGAATACATATTAATTAGGAGGTGACTTTTTTATGGCATGTTCAGAATGTAAAGGATGTTACTGGTATTGGATTGGAAAATGCAACACAGCTCAAGAATATTCAGATTATAAAAGTTGTAGGGATTACAAACCTAGATAAAATTAAAATACTCTAGCAATAGAGTATTTTTTATTGCCTTTATAAATATATTGTAATATAATATCAATTGCAGTATATTAAACATAATATATTATAAGTATAGATTTATAATTAAATTTATGCTTTACATTAGAATAAAGAGGTGCCAAAATGGACACGGTAATATTAAAATTTGGAGGGAGTTCAGTCGCTGATGATATAAGATTAAATATAGTTGCAGATAAAATACTAGACTTATATAAAGAAAATAATGTAGTGGTCATTGTTTCAGCGCAAAATAAAACCACAGACAATTTATTAAATGAGGCATATGCATTAACGAGTATACCAGACAATAGGGAATTAGATGTTTTACTTAGTGCTGGAGAACAAATAAGTATGGCAAAACTTAGTATATTATTAAAAAGTAGGGGATATGATGCTATTTCACTAACAGGATGGCAAGCAGGAATATTTACTAATAATACTAATCAAGATGCTATAGTTGAAAATATTGATACAACAAGGATTAAAGATGAATTATCAAAAAGGAAGATAGTTATAATAGCAGGTTTTCAAGGAATAAATGAAAATGGTGATATAACTACATTAGGAAGAGGTGGATCAGATACAACTGCCGTAGCAGTAGCTTCTGCACTTAATGCAAAAGAGTGTTACATTTTCTCTGATGTAGATGGTGTATATACAACAGATCCAAATAAAGTTAGTACTGCAAAGAAGTTAAGAAGTGTTTCATACTCAGAGATGAGAGATATAGCAGATGAAGGTGCTAAAGTCTTACACAATAGATGTGTGGCAATTGCAGAGAAATTTAATATACCTATTATTACAAAATCAACTTTTAATAATAAGCCTGGAACGGTAATAAATGATAAAATAGAGGAATCAACTGTAAAAAGTATAGTGAAAAATGATGATATTATTTCTGTACATGCAACATCTGAAAATTATTCTATAGAATTATTTAATAAGATATTTGTCACATTAGTCAAGAACAATATTTATGTAAATAACATGACAAATAATAGTGCATACAGATTAGATATATCTTTTACAATAAAATCAACAGATCTTAATAAATTAGAAAAAATATTAGAGGAACAATTTAACGAAATAGAGTACTCATACACTAATATTTCTAAAATTTCTATAATTGGTAATGAAATTAAGAATGCTCCTAATATATTAGAAAAGACTATGAATATAATTAGTTTAAATAAGTTAGAAGTACTAGATATTATATTAAATGAATCAAAAATCTTAATAATGTTTAAAAATAAATTACCAATTACGATATTAGAACAAATGCATAATGAATTAATTGAAAATATATAACAAATGGAACTGATAATTATAACATTATCAGTTTTTTTGTTCTAAAAAGTACAAGACATGAATATATATAGTTTAGATACTTTTATTGGAGGTAACTTATGAATATAGATGAAAGAAAAAACACAACTAATATTATTCAAAATATAATATTGGAAAACAGAAAGAAACTTAGTTTATCTGGAGTACTAGATGTATTAAGCTTTGATGATCAAGTAATAATTGTAGAAACAGAACTAGGGTTATTAACAATTAAAGGAGATAATCTAAGAATAAATAAATTAAGCATAGATTCTTCAGAAGTTATAGTTGAGGGAGAAATATCTAATTTATCATATAGTGATACGGAATTAGATAAAAAAGGAACTGGAATATTTAGCAAAATATTTAAATAGAAAGTATAAGGTGATATTTTGGTAATTAATGGTGTAAATCAGGCTTATAATTTTATAATTTTTATTTTAAACGGTTTTGCAATAGGAATCATATTTGATATTTTTAGAATATTACGAAGAAGTTTTAAAACTTCTGATTTCATAACATGTATAGAAGATATTAGTTTTTGGATATTATCAGGACTTTTGACTATATTTAGTATAACTATTTTCAATTATGGGGAAATACGCTTTTATATTTTTATTGCAATAATAATTGGAGTAATAATTTATATGCTAACTATTAGTAAATATTTCATAAAATTTAATGTTACAATTATAACCTTTTTAAAAAATATTATTTTAAAACCAATTACATTTATTTACACAAAAATAAAGAATCTTTTGTCGAACTTTGTCAAAAGTATTGCCAAAACTAAAGAAAATATAAAAAAATATAAAAAAAATAATAAAAATGCTATACAAAAGAAGGATTTTAAGGTATAATGTAGAAAGTATGAAGTGTGAATAATTTTAGATGATTATACTGGAGAGATACAGATGAAAAGTTTTAAATTTAAGAGATTATTTAAATTGATTTTAGGTTCTATAGCTGCAATATATGTTATATCTGTTTTTATAAATCAACAAAAAGTGTTAAATTCATATAACAAAGAGCAAAAATATGTTGCAGAAAAAATCCAAGAACAAACTGAATATAAACAAGAACTATCTTCATTAAAAGAGAATGCAGATTCGCTTGAGTATGTAGAAGCTATTGCGCGTGAAAAATTGGATATGTACATGCCAAATGAACAAGTTTATATTGTAGTCAATAAATAATCCTTAAATATAATAATATTTAAGGATTTATCTTTTCAGATATAATTTCAATTAATTTTTATTTCTTAATTTTTTTTTCTAAGAAAATTCTAAAAAATTCCAAATACTAAAAATTTTATAGGAGGGACTAACTATGGATTTAGAACAATTTACTTTAGCTCAATTAAGAGAGTTAGCAAAAACAAAAGGCATTAAGGGAATTACAAAATACAAAAAAGATGAGTTAATCATTCTTTTAAATGATGGAACCCTTGAAAATACTGAAGAAATGGAGGAAACAGATGTAAATGATAATGATGAATCTCATAAAGAAAACACAGTTATAGATGAAAATTCTGAAACAGAAATATCTTTTTGTAATGTTTCATATAAATTAACAAATGAAGGAGATAAAATAGTAGAAGGAATTTTAGAAGTTCTACCAGATGGCTATGGTTTCTTAAGAGGAGAAAATTATTTATCTACACCAAATGATGTATATATATCACCTGTACAAATAAGAAGATTTAGATTAGATACGGGAGACAAGCTTAAAGGTATATCAAGAATGGCTAAAGAAGGTGAACGATTTCCTTCATTAATATTTGTTGGAGAGGTTAATGGAGAACATCCAGAAAAAGCGCTTAAAAGAAAAAAATTTGATGATTTAATTCCAATATATCCTAACCAAAGGTTACACCTAGAAACAAAGCCAAATGAATATGCAATGAGAATAATAGATCTTATTAGTCCTATAGGAAAAGGACAAAGGGGAATGATAGTAGCTCCACCTAAAGTTGGGAAAACAACTTTAATAAAAAAATTTGCTAATAGTATATCAGTTAATAACCCAGAAGTAGAATTACTAGTATTATTAATAGACGAAAGACCAGAAGAAGTTACAGATATGAAAAGGTCAATAAATGGAGAAGTTATATATTCTACATTTGATGAATTACCAGAACATCATGTCAAAGTTGCAGAAATGGTTCTAGAAAGAGCAAAAAGACTAGTTGAACAAGGAAAGGATGTTGTCATTTTATTAGACAGTATTACAAGATTAGCAAGAGCATATAACTTAGTAATACCATCTTCTGGAAGAACCTTATCTGGAGGATTAGACCCAAATGCACTTCATAAACCTAAAAAATTCTTTGGCGCAGCAAGAAATATCGAAAATGGGGGAAGTTTGACCATCTTAGCATCAGCTTTAATAGAGACTGGAAGTAGAATGGATGACGTAATCTTTGAAGAATTTAAAGGAACTGGAAATATGGAAGTTCATTTAGACAGAAAACTATCAGAAAAGAGAATCTTCCCAGCCATAGATATAAATAAATCCGGAACAAGGAGAGAAGATTTATTATTAGATAAGAGAGAACAAGAAACAATTTATGCATTAAGAAAGGCACTAAATAATCTACCAGTAGCTGAAGTGACAGAACAATTAATAACACAAATGGTTAATTCAAAAAATAATTCAGAATTCTTAGATAAAATGGAAGTTTTTTTAAGAAATTATAAATAATAGAAGGAACAAGATATGAGGATAAGATTTAAGCCATGGGCAAGACCAGAATTAGAAGCAGCGCCATTTTATATTGATAATCCAGAAGCATGTAAAGGGAGATGGAAGGAACAATTTAAAAATCCAAATCAACCATTTCATTTAGAATTAGGTTGTGGCAAAGGAACATTTATTTCCGAACTTGCTTCCGAAAATCTAAATATAAATTATTTGGCGATAGACTTAGTAGATGCTATGCTAGGTCTTGCAAAAAGAAAAATAGAAGAAGTATATAATAGTAAACAAGAAGAAATAAATAATGTAATTCTAACAAGATTTGACATAGAGAGGATTTTACTTATACTTGATAAATCTGATAAAGTAGATAGAATTTATATAAATTTTTGTAATCCTTGGCTAAAAGGTAAACATAGAAAGAAAAGGCTAACACATACAAGACAGCTGGAAAAATATAAAGAATTTCTAGATAGAGAAAAAGGAGAGATACATTTTAAAACAGATGATGATGATTTATTTACATCAAGTATAAATTATTTTGAAGAAACTGGATTTAATATAATAAGAAAAACTTATGATTTGCATAATGAAAAAAATTGGTATAATATAGAAACAGAACATGAGAAAATGTTTACTGAGCAAGGGATAAAAATTAAAGCTCTAATTGCTAAATTAGGATAAATGTATTCAGGGGGATAAAAAATGGTAAAAAGAAATGAAACAAGACCAATATATGTTGGTGGTATACAAATAGGTGGTCAAAATAAGGTAGTTATACAATCTATGACAAATACTAAAACTAAAGATGTACAAGCAACAGTTAAACAAATATTAGATTTAGAAGAAGCAGGTTGTGAAATCATAAGAGTTGCTTGTTTAGATATAGAAGATGCAAAAGCTATAAAAGAAATAAAATCAAAAATACATATACCAATCGTTGCAGATATACATTTTGATTATAGGATAGCTTTAGAAGCTATAAATGCTGGTGTAGATAAAGTAAGAATTAATCCAGGGAATATAGGTAGTGAAGATAGAATAAAAATGGTGGTAGATGCTTGTAAGACTCATCATATACCTATAAGAATAGGTGTTAATGGAGGTTCTTTAGAAAAAGACTTACTTGAAAAATATGGTGGAAAACCAACTGCTAAAGCTATGATAGAGAGTGCCAAAAGGCATGTTGAAATATTAGAAAAGCTAGATTTCTATGATATAGCCATTTCACTTAAGGCTTCAGATCTAGATTTATGTATAGAAAGTTATATAGAAGCTTCTAAAACATTTAAATATCCATTGCACCTAGGAATAACTGAAGCTGGAACAGCATTTAGTGGTACTATAAAATCAAGTATTGGGCTTGGAATAATGTTAAACAAGGGAATAGGAGATACTATAAGAGTATCTTTATCTGATAATCCTGTAGAAGAAATAAAAGTTGCAAAAGAGATATTAAAAGATTGTAAATTATATAGTAAATCACCTACTTTAGTTGCTTGTCCAACTTGTGGAAGAACTCAAATAGATTTAATACCAATAGCTAAAGAAGTAGAAGACTTTTTACAGACAATTGAATCTGATATAACTGTTGCAGTTATGGGATGTGCTGTAAATGGTCCAGGAGAAGCAAGTAATGCAGATATAGGAATTGCTGGAGGAGTTAAAGAAGGACTACTATTTAAAAAGGGTGAAATTATTAAAAAAGTACCACAAGAAGATATTGTTAATGTACTAAAAGAAGAAATACTTAAAATGATTTAAGAGAGTTGATTAAATGAACGTAAATGAATTAGCTAACAAATATAGAAAAGAAATACCTGAAGGATTGGATGAGGAAAGCTTTTTAAAAGCTTTGTATATAAAAGTTGGACGTGATAGGGTATTTGATGAAAAATATTATTTTGGTAATCTCGAAACACAAAGAAAAATCTATCGTTTAGCAGAAAGAGAAAGAACTAATAAGAATTCGAATATAGAGAAAAGGACAATAATATGTTGTTCATTGTCATATAATATAGAACATTTGTTAAGAGAATTCGGATTTAGATGTATTGTAACAACTAGTTCATATGTAGGAGAACACGTTTTCCCAATAGTACTTCTTAGTGATGGGAGACATATTAAATTTGATGTACAAAGAGATTTAGAATTTATTCAAACAAATTGTAAAACAAGATTTTTTGGAACTACTGAACGAGATGACGATATATATGGTTTGTCAACTATAGATGATGAAAGACAAATTCAGTTAGATAAAAATATTGGATATATTTCTGATATTTCTGACTACAAAGATGATGCAATAGAAAGACTTGCTAGTGTATTACAAAATAATTCAAATCTTCCAATATGGCAAAGACTATCAATAGTTTTAAAAGATCCAAGGATAAATGATCTGCCTAATTATATGGGATATGTAGAGGCTTTTAAATATTATCATAATTGTATTCTTCCAAAATATTTTAGCAAAAAAGATTTAGAACATTCAATACATTTAATAACTTGTTCTAGATCAAATTCAGCAGGTGAAGAAGAATATACTAATTGTATTTTTGTTGGTGTTCCGAATGCTCCAAATGAGGTATATCTTTTTTCAAGAGTTCATAATAGATATGTAGCTACTCCTTTTGATTCACTAATAAAATTACAACAAGATGGTTTAAAAATAGGAATAAAAAAGCCATTAAATGGATCGAAAAAGCTGCTTAAAGCCTTGGATAACTATTCGCGTTATGGAAAAGAGAATAGCAATTCAGAACATAGTTCAGTGAATCCTCGATAATATTACGAAAAATTGAAATATAAATGAAATATAAAAAATCTTGTTTTTTTCCCAGAATATGGTAAAATAAATTAAATTATTAATATTAACTAAGGAAGAATAAAATGGACGAGTTAGATATAAAAGAATTAGTAGAAATATTATTAGAAAAGAAATGGTTTATTATTTTTATAACAGTT
>CALXZQ010000034.1 GCA_944393275.1 uncultured Clostridia bacterium | reverse complement strand
GCAACTTCCACTCCCTCTATATCTCTAATAGCTTCGACTATACCTTCATGTGCTCCTTCTTCATTTCCGAATCTTGCTTGTTCTTCTAAGGTTATGTACGTAAAAGTTACTTTATTATCTTCTAAAAATTCTAATCTATTTAGTGCAATCCTTGTTAATTCAAAGTTAGCTCTTGTCTTAATTTGTAGTACTTTCTTGTATATTTCTGAAACATTTATGCCCAAATTTAAAAGTCCTCCTACAAATTCAAAAGTTTCTTTTGAAACACCAGCATATTTAAATCCTCCAGTGTCTGTTATAATTCCTGTTAAAAGACAAGTTCCTATTTCCTTTGTAATTTTGATTTGAAGATATTGCAATACTATTACTAATATTTGGCAAGTAGCTGGAGAAACCGGATCTACATAGTTAATATCTGCAAACATGGGATTCATACTGTGATGATCTATAGATATAGTAGATTTAGATGTTTCAAATACTTTAATAAGTTTACTTAATCTTTTTGAATCAGCACAATCCAATGCTATTGTTAAATCATATTCTCCTTCTTTTGGTTCTTCTAAGATGTTCTCTGCCCCTGGTAGGAATTTAAATATTTTTGGATATTCTGGAATAATAACATCTGGATTTTTTCCCATATCCTTTAATGCATTATACATTGCTAAACTACTTCCAATCGCATCTCCATCTGGAGTTTCGTGAGTTAGTATTGCAATCGTATTAGCTTTATTAATTTCTTCTACTATATTATCTAATGTCATCATTTTCTCCTTCTTCTGGTTTTATTTTTTTCATTACTTCTTTTAAGATTGAGTCTATTCTTGCTCCATATTCTATAGAATCATCTAACTCAAATACTAATTCTGGAGTATTTCTTAGGTTTACTCTTTTTGCAACTTCACTTCTAATAAATCCTGACGCTCTTTTCAAACCAGCTAATGTTGTTTTTATATTTTTAGAATTTAATATACTAACATATACTTTAGCATATTTAAGATCTGGAGTAGCTTTTACTTTGGTTACACTTATCATCCCTGTAACATCAGAATTTTTTACATTATAATTTATAATATTGCTAATTTCTTTTTTTAATTCTTCATTAATTCTTTCAAATCTCGGATTATTTCTATTTGGCATTTAAATCACCAACCTTTAACGTTTGATTTCTTGCATAACGAAAGCTTCTATAATATCTCCTTCTGCTATGTCATTGTAATTTTCAATTTGTATACCACATTCATAACCTTTTGAAACTTCTTTTACATCATCTTTAAATCTTTTTAAAGATGCAAGTTTTCCTTCATGAATAACAACCTCTTGACGTATAATTCTTACTCCTGCATTTCTTTCAAGTTTTCCTGTTTGAACATATGCTCCACCTATTGTTCCAACATTTGATACTTTAAATGTTTGTCTAATCTCTGCTGTTCCTATAACTTTTTCTTCGAATTTAGGTTCTAGCATTCCCTTCATGGCTGCTTCAACATCTTCTATAGCTTTATATATTACTGAATATTGCTTTATTTCTACTTGGTCTTTTTCTGCTAAATCTTTTGCACTTGGAACTGGTCTTACATTAAATGCAATTATAATAGCATTTGATACTTTAGCTAATGTTACATCTGTTTCTGTAACTGCACCTACTGCTGCATGTATAACACTTACTTTAACTTCTTCATTAGAAAGTTTGCTAAGTGATTGTTTTACAGCTTCTACAGTACCTTGAACATCTGCTTTTACTATTAGGTTCAATTGTTTCAATTTTCCTTCTTCCATTTGGCTAAATATGTTATCTAGAGTTACTCTTTGTGCTATATTTATTGATTTGTCTCTTTGCTGACGTTTTCTTCTTTCTATTAAATGTTTTGCCATTTTTTCATTTTTAACTTCATAGAATACTTCTCCAGCCTCTGGTACTTCTGTTAATCCCATTATTTCTACTGGTGTTGAAGGTCCTGCTTTTTTAACCTTTTGACCTTTATCATTTTTCATTGCTCTTATTCTTCCTATTGAAGAACCAACAACTATAGTATCTCCAACATCTAAAGTTCCTCTTTGTACTAATAATGATGCAATAGGTCCTTTTGATTTATCTAGTCTTGCTTCAATTACAGCACCTTTGGCTTGTTTGTTTGGATTTGCCTTTAATTCTTTCATATCAGCCACTAATAATACCATTTCAAGTAATTGATCTATATTTTGATGCTTCTTTGCTGAGATTGGAACATATATTGTATCTCCACCCCATTCTTCAGGTACTAATCCATACTTCATTAAATCTTCTTTAACTTTTTCTACATTTGCTCCTGGTAAATCTATTTTATTTACAGCAACAATTATAGGTATTCCAGCTGATTTTGCATGATTAATTGCTTCTACTGTTTGTGGCATTACTCCATCATCTGCTGCAACAACTAATATTGCTATATCTGTAATTTGAGCACCTCTAGCACGCATGCTTGTAAAAGCTTCATGCCCTGGTGTATCTAAGAATGTAATATCTCTATTATTAATATTAACTTGATAAGCACCAATATGTTGTGTAATTCCTCCTGCTTCTCCTTCTATAACATTTGTTGATCTAATTGCGTCTAATAAAGAAGTTTTTCCATGGTCTACGTGTCCCATAACAACAATAACTGGTGGTCTTGGTACTAATTCTTCTTCTTTATCTTCTGAATCATCAAATAATATATCTTCTTCCTTAACAACTTCTTTTTTAATAGCTGTTACACCAAATTCTTGTGCTACTAGATATGCTGTATCAAAATCAATATCATTATTTATTGTTGCCATAATTCCGTATTCTAATAATTTTTTTATAATTTCGCTACTTGTTTTCTTAAGTTCAGCAGCTAAATCTTTAACAGATATAGTTTCTGGTATAGTAATTTCAGTTAATTTAAATATTTTTTGTTTTGATGGTTCTGGTTGTGCTTTATTAGATTTCTTTTTATTTCTCTTTCCTCTAGCAGTTGTTAAATCGTAATAATCTAGCATTCCACCTTCTTGGTCATCAAACATATTAGACAGACTTCTTTCTTGTTTTAGCCCTTTTAATTTTTTTTCATTAATATCTAAATCATTATTTCTTCTATTTTTATTATTCTTTTTAACTTTATTAGAATTATCATCAAATCTATTATTATTTTTTTGTTTATCTATTGCTTTGTTATATTCTCTTGTTGGCTCTTTTTCTATAATATCTGTTGCCATAATATTTTTGATATTTTTTTCTATACCTTTTTCATCAAGAGGTCTTTTTGATTTATTATCATAATTATTTTTATATCCGTTATTTTGATTGTTTTTATAATTATTTTGACTAAATCTGTTATTTCTAAAGTCATTATTTCTATTGTTATTATTCCTATGTCCATCTTGACTGTTTTGGTTATTTCTATAATTATTATTTTGTCCATTTCTATTAGGTTTAAACTCATTGCTTTTATTATTATAATTATCATTTCTTTCATTTTCTGTTTTTACTTGTTTATTATTTGAATTAACTTGTGTTTTTACCATATTCTCACTTTCGCTTTTCTTAATTTCATTTTTTGTTTCTTCTTTTTCTTCTTTCTTAGGTTCGTCCTTTTTGGTTTCTTGTACTACTTCTTCTTTTGGTTCTTCCTTTGTTTTTTTCTTTAATCCAAATAATTCTTCTACAGTAAGTGGCTTAGTTGTTTTCTCTCTATATACTATATTGTAGTCCTTACTTTTATCTCTTTGAACAAATCCTACATTTTCTTTTCTCTCTTGTATTTTTTTTCTTTTTTCTTCTTCTTCTCTTCTTGCTAATTCTTCATCTGATATTATTACTTCTCTTCTTATTATTACTGGTTTTTGTTTTACATCTTTCTTTTCACTATCTTTTTTCTCTACTTTTACATTTTCCTTTTTAGTTTCCTTATTTTTTAAACTCCTCTCTAATTTTTGAGCTTCTTCATCAGAAATGGAACTTAAATGACTTTTAGCTTCAATATTTAGTTCTGCAGCTTTTTCCATTAATTCTTTGCTTGTTAATCCTAATTTTTTTGCTAACTCATGAATTTTAATTTTGCCCAATAATTTCACCCCCACTAATTATTCTTTGTATTTCTTTTGATAGATTAATATCTTTTATTCCAATTATTGCTCTATTTTTCTTTCCTATAGCTCTACTTAATTCATCTATTGTACTTTCTATAACAACTGGAATATTATATTTGTTTCCATAAAAAATGAAATTCTTTTTTGTCTTTTCAGAAGCATCTTGTGCTATTATTAATATTTTTATATTTTGCTTTTGCATTTCTTCATAGCAAATATCTGCTCCGGATACAATCTTTCCTGCTTTTGCAGTTATTCCTAATAGTCCTAATAATTTGTTATTTATCAATAATAACACCTCTTAATTTCTCATATATTTCTTCTGTAATATTCATCTCAAAGCTTTTTTGTAAACTCTTAGATTTTACCGCCTGTTCTAAGCAAGTGATATTATCACAGATATATGCTCCTCTACCATTTGCTTTACCTGTTCTATCTATAAAAATATTACCTTCTTTATCCTTTACAATTCTTATTAGGTCTTTTTTATTTTTTTTAGTTTTGCATCCTATACAAGTCCTTTGTGGTATGTTTTTCACTTGCTTTCACCTCTTTTATATATTTTATATTAATAATTATAGTATTATTCCTCTTCTTGGCTTTCTTCTTGTGCCTTCATTAGAATTTCTTTAAACTGTGTTTCTGATTTTATATCAATCTTCCAATTTGTCAATTTCGCTGCTAATCTAGCATTTTGCCCTGATTTTCCTATTGCTAGAGATAATTGGTCATCTGGAACTATTACTTGAGCAAATCTTTCTTCCTCTTTTATATCAATAGCTAACACTTGTGCTGGCAATAACGCTGCTACTATAAATGTTGATGGATCTTCACTCCATTCTATTACATCAATTTTCTCTCCATTTAATTCATTTATTATATTTTGGATTCTAACACCCTTTTGTCCTACACAAGAACCTACTGGATCAATATTTTCATTTGGAGAATAAACTGCAAGTTTGCTCCTATATCCTGGGTCACGAGAAATACTTTTTATTTCTATAACTCCTTCATATATTTCTGGTATTTCAAGTTCAAATAATTTCCTTACAAATTCTGTAGAAGCTCTTGATACTATAACTTTTGGAGCTCCTTTTAAACCTTTTTCAACATCTATTATACAAGCTTTTAATTTATCATTTACTTTATAATTCTCAGTAGGTATTTGTTCTTTGGCAGGCATAATTCCTTCAACTCTACCTAAATCCATTACTACTATTCCTTTATCTGATTTTTGAACTATACCTGATACTATCTCACCTTTTTTATCATTATACTCTGAGAATATTACTTCTCTTTCTGCTTCTCTTAGTTTTTGAATAATAACTTGTTTTGCTGTTTGTGCTGCTATTCTTCCAAAGTTTTTTGGAACAAGTTCTATATCTACTGTATCTCCTATATCTAATGTTTTATTAATTTTCCTAGCATCTAGTAAACTTATTTGTAGAGTTGGATCTTCAACAACCTCAACAATTTTTTTTACAGAATATAGATGTGATGCTCCTGTTTCTTTATCCATTACTACTTTTACATTTTCTTCTGAGTTGAAATTTCTTTTATATGCTGTAACTAATGCTGATTCTATAGATTCCATTAAATAGTCTTTTTTTATTCCCTTTTCTTTTTCTAGTTCATCTATAGCTAGAACTAATTCTTTATTATCAATTGCTTCTTTCATTTTTCTGATTCCTCCCCATTATTTATATTACCAGTCATATACTGTTTTTATTAATGATATATTTTTTCTATTTATGGCTATATCTTCACTGTCTAATTCTATTATTATATCATCCTTATTGAATGATTTTAATATTCCTAAAAATTGTTTCATATTATTTATTGGTTTAAATACTTTTACTTCTACCTTATTTCCAATATTTTCTTCCAAATGACTATCTTTCCTAATAATTCTTTCAATTCCTGGTGATGAAACTTCTAAAAAATATTGCTCTTTTATATAGTCTACTTCATCTAATATATCAGTAATCGCATTATTTACTTTTTCGCAATCATCAATATCTATACTTCCATTTTCCTTATCTATAAATATTCTCAAAAAGTAATTTTTTGCTTCTTTCGCATATTCAACATCATATAATTTATAGCCTATTGATTCTATTATAGGTCTTAATTTTTCTTCTACTTTCTCCTCTATACTAGCCAAAAGTCTCCTCCTTTATACTTAGAAAGAGTGGGATTTGTTCCCACTCCTTTGTAATTTATTATGCTTTGCATATTATACTATATAAAATTTAAAAAATCAAGCATTTTTCCCAAATAAACTGAATAAATATAGATTTTATCTACTTTCCTTTTTAAAGAATCTTCTAATGCTCTTTTATATAGTTCTAATTGACTTCTATATTTATTTACTAGTTCTTTTTCATTACCTTTTTCTACATAATCTGTTTTATAATCCACTAAAATTAATCTTCCATTTTTATCAATATAGTATAAGTCTAAAATTCCTTGAATTAAGATTTCTTCTTCTGTATCTTGATGAAATATTTCTTTTGCCTTTATTGTCATATAAAATGGCTTTTCTTTGTATATTTCTTTTGCTTCAACTAGTTCACTATATAAATCTGATCTAACAAAGTTTAGTATTTTATTTATATCTACACTTTCTCTTTCCATTTTAGTTATTATATTTCTATAATATAAGTTATTTAGGAAATCATTTATTTGGTCCTTATTATATCCTTCTTTGGTTATTGATAGCTTTTGTAGGATTAAGTGCATTACTGTTCCTTTTTCCGCACTTGTTAATTTCTTTTCTTCATTTAAAAATTTAGGTTTTGGTAATATGTGATTATTATTTTCATTTTCAAACAAGGCTATTTCTTTTTGTTCTTCCATTTCTAGTTCTTTTATTTTGGTTACAGATGCTTTACTAGGCATTATCGTTGCTAAATAATTTTTATATTTCCAGTCATTATTCAAAATGTTTTGTTTTTCTTCCGCTTCTAAATTCTCTTTTTCTGGCTCTGCCTTCTTCAATACATCTTCTTTCATTTTTCTTAGAATCTCTTCTTTTTTTACAATATTAAGATTAATATATTTACTTGATTCTTGTTCATCTTTTAAATACACATATTCTAGCCAATCTAAATATGATTTTCCCTTTTCTAGTATATTTGCATTAATATTATCCCCATCATTTATTTCTAATTCTTCTTTTTTAGATTGTAATTCCTTTTCAGCATCACTAGATGTTCCAGTTATTATTAACTTTTCTTTACTTCTCGTTAATGCAACATATAAAACTCTTTCTTCTTCTGATAATGTTTCTTTTTTTATTTTTACTTTTATTGCCTCTTTTGCTAGTGTGCTGTATGTTACCATAGATTTATAATCTATATATTCTGGTCCTATTCCTAGTTCTTGATCTAGTAAGATTTTTTCGCTCAAATCTCTTAAATTAAATTGTTTACTAGTTCCACATAAAAATACTACTGGAAATTCTAGACCTTTGCTTTTATGTATACTCATTATTCTAATAACGTTCTCATTTTCACTAATTATTTTAGCAGCACTCATATCTCCACTATTTAGCTTAATTTTGTCAATAAAATTTATAAAATTAAATAAACCTTTAAAAGTAGATTTTTCATATTGTCTTGCCTTTTCAAATAATAGTTTTAGATTTGCTTGTCTTAATTTTCCATTTGGCATATTTTCTACAAAATTATAATATCCGGAATCAGTATATATGTTCCATATTAGCTCATCTAAACTTAAGTATTCTACAGAGTTTCTCCATGTTTCTATAGTGTTTAAAAATTTTTCTATCTTAGCTTTCAGATTATCATTTACTTGTAGTTTAGCTTTTTCTATTGCCTCATAAAAATTACAATTTTTATCTACAAGTCTTATTTCAATTAAATCATTGTCTGAGAATCCACCTATCATAGACCTCATTACAGTAGCTAGTGGAATATCTTGAAATGGATTATCTATGATTTTTAATATAGCCATTATTGTTTGAATTTCTATAGAATTTAAATACTCTGATGAAGAATCACTTGTGACTGGTATATATTGATCTGATAATTCTCTTTCATAAATTGGTGCCTGAGATGATGTACTCCTTAAAAGAATTACTATATCTCTATATTCTAATTTCCTATATTTCTTTTTATTTTTATCCCAAACATAATAATTACTATTTAATAATTCTTTTATCTTATTTGCTACAAATCTTGCTTCTAAGACTGTTTTTTCTATATACTCCTCTTGCTCATTTTCTTCTTCTATTTTTTCTTCTTCTTTACTTTTTAGGTCTATTATATACATATCTGTCTTCCCTGCGTAATTTATAGCCTCACCTGGTTTTTCATAATTTGCTCCCAAGTTTAAATATTCATCTTTTGTATAGTCTATATCACCTAGATTTTTACTCATTATATTTCTGAATACGTAGTTAGTTACATCTAGTATATTCTCTCTACTTCTAAAGTTCTTAAATAATTGTATTTTAAGACCTGTTTCTTCATTAATATTTTCTTTATAGTTTTTATACTTTTCTAAAAATAATTCTGGTCTTGCTTGTCTAAATTTATATATACTTTGTTTAACATCTCCTACCATGAAGATATTATTTCCATTTGATATTGAATTTAATATATATTCTTGTACTAAGTTGCTATCTTGATATTCATCTATTGCTATTTCAGAGAATTTTTCTCTGTACTTTTTTGCTACATCTGTTGGAATATATTTTCCATTTTCGTCTTTTTTTACTAATATTTTTAGTGCTAAATGTTCAATATCATTAAAATCTATAATGTTTTTTTCTTTTTTCTCTAATATATACCTTTCTTCAAATTCAAAAACTAATTCTTTTAATGAGTTTAGAATCTTATACATAAAACTTATATCTTCTAATATCTCTTTTGACCTAAATATAAATAGTTTTTCTCTTTCGTCTTTAAACCTTTTATTTATCTTGTCTCTTTTCGCTTTTGCTTCATCTTTTATGTTAGAAATCAATTTTCTATTTACTGGCCATTTATTAAAACTAAAATTATTTATGTTTTCAAACAATTCATCCCAACTGTCTATTTCATATAATTGTTTTAATTCTTCTATATCTTTTCTAATTGTTTGTGAATATTTTTCTAATTCGTAATTTTGATCTAATATTTTTTTAACATTTTCCAACTCTAGAATTGTTACTTTTATAATTTTCTTATTATTTTCAAGTAAAATTTTTCCCCATTTTGTCTTTCCAAAATCTATATCTTTGTCTTGTATTTTAAAATCCTCAACTTGCTTTTCTATCCACTCTCTTGGAAAAGGACTACTTTGAATATATTTATATATATTTAATACAATCTCTTTTAACTGATCATCTCCTCTATAGTTTGCATAGGTATTTACTAATTGAATAAATTCTTCATCTTCTTTCTCATACTTTTCTTCAAATAAGTTTTCTATCACTTCTTGCTTTAAAAGTTCTATTTCTGTTGTATCTCCTATCCTAAAATTAGGTGATACATCTATTTCAAAGAAATTGTTCTTTATCACTTCTAGACAAAAAGCATGTATTGTGCAAATATCTGCTTTATGAAGTAAATTAATTTGTTTTTGAAGATTTTCATCTTCTGGCACTTCTTCGATTTTTTTATATATAGCATCTAGAATTCTCTCTCTCATTTCACTCGCTGCTGCATTTGTAAATGTAACAACTAATAAGGAGTCTATATCTATTTTCTCTGATATTATTTTATTTATAATGCGTTCTACTAATACAGCCGTTTTTCCACTTCCAGCTGCAGCAGCTACCAATATATTTGACCCATTTTCTTTTATTGCTCTTTCTTGTTCATTAGTCCATTTAACTTCACTCATAAAGTGCCTCCATTATATTTTTTGAAATTATATCATATATTATTTTTTATAACAATATAATACATCTTAATACAAAAACAGTGGGGCGAATCATCTATCCGCCCCACTGTTATACGAGTATTACTTAATCCCGCCTACGAACATTTCGCCCAATCACAAGCCGTGATACCGGACACTTTTGTGCTATTCCTGCTTCTTTATTCTCTCGATGTTCTTTTTGCTTTTTAGACATTTTTACATAAGCCGAATACACTTTAAAG
This sequence comes from uncultured Clostridia bacterium, assembly GCA_944393275.1. Classification (GTDB taxonomy): domain Bacteria; phylum Bacillota; class Clostridia; order TANB77; family CAG-508; genus Merdicola. The sequence goes on along the minus strand of CALXZQ010000034.1, from coordinate 1,333 downwards.
TTCATACTCTTTTTCCTTTCTCCACATCGTGGAAATCGTCTGGTTTATTCGTACAAAGTTTATTTTATCATATTTCTTTAATAAAATCTATATTAATTTACTGTTTTATCTTTTCTATTATGTTCTCTAGCTCTTCTATACTATTTTTGTAAAATTCAAAAGCATCTTCATATGGTTTTTTGCTTTCTAAATCTACATCTACCATTTTTAATAAATCTATAGATTTTTTTGCACCACCTTGTTTTAACATATTTATATATTTGTCTAATATTCCATCTTCTTTTGATAGAATTTTTTTAGCTATTGCTATTGCAGCTGAAATTCCTGTGGCATATTTATATACATAAAAACAACTATAAAAATGTGGTATTCTTGCCCATTCATATTTTATATTTTCATCCAATATTATTCCTGTTCCAAAGTACTTTTTATTAAGATTATAATATATGTCACATAATGTATCTGATGTTAAAATTTCTTTATTTTCTATTTTTTCGTGTACTTTTTTTTCAAACTCAGCAAACATACTTTGTCTTATCAATGTTGCCCTTATATCATCAATTCTTTCATTAATCAATGCTGCTTTTTTCTTTAAATCTTTTTCATTGTTTATAAGATATTGACTAAGTAATATTTCATTAACTGTAGATGCTACTTCTGCCACCATTATAGTATAATTTGCATCAATTGCATTTTGCGTATTATTTGCATAATATGAATGCATAGAATGTCCTAATTCATGTGCTATTGTACTTACATCTCTTGTTGTTCCAGTATAGTTAGTAAGTATATATGGATGAACTCCATAAACTCCACAACTATATGCCCCACTTCTTTTATTTTTTTCTTCATACACATCTATCCATCTATTATCAAATGCATATTTTAACATATTAATATAGCTTTCTCCAAGTGGAGCTAGTCCCTTTAATACAATGTTTTTTGCTTCTTCATAATTTACTTCTTCATTATTATTTTTAAAAGCATTAACATATACATCATAAATATGCATTTCATCTAAACCTAACATTTTCTTTTTAAGTTCTATATATTTATGATTAATATTAAGGTTCTCATTTACTACTTCTATTAAACTATTATATACTTTTATACTTGCATCATCATTTTTAACTGCTTTTTCTAACGAACTCTTATATCTTCTAAGTTTACTAATTGTGGTGTCTGTTTTAACTCTTGCTAAATATAATTCTGTTATTGTATTTATGTGTTTTTTATATAAAGAATACATTGAGTTAAATGCACTTATTCTTACTTCTTTTTTAAGACTTCCCATATATTTTGAATATGTTCCATCTGTTAGTTCTACTTTTTT